>NZ_JBGQQW010000023.1:0-57900 GCF_045528485.1 Desemzia sp. FAM 23990 | reverse complement strand
AGATAACATTAATCGCAATCGCTTGCGCTCTTTTTTTGGACAACTGAAAAATCGGAAAAAAAGCTGTTTAGTTCTATTGAACTTTTCTCCATTTCAAATTAGCCCAATTGTTCAGTAGGCATTATGTTATGGTTAAATCAGAGATAGAAATGAAAGGGGAAAGTATGAATGAAAGTATTAGTAGTCGGAGCAAATGGAAAAATAGGACGTCAAGTGGTAAATATGCTGGAAGAAAGTGATACTCATTCCGTCACAGCCTTTGTACGTAAAGAAGAACAAGTAGAAGAACTGAAACAAAAAGGTATTGAGGCTTATTTAGGCAATTTAGAAGGACCTGTAACAGATTTAGAAGAGGCTGTTAAAGGGAAGGATGCAGTGGTATTTTCAGCTGGATCTGGCGGAAGTACTGGTGCAGATAAAACGTTATTGATTGACTTAGATGGCGCTGTAAAAGTGATGGAAGCTGCTCAAAATGTCGGCGTTAACCGATTTGTAATGGTCAGTGCATTTGGAGCCAACAATCGTGAAGGTTGGAGTAGAGACATGAGACCTTATTACGTTGCCAAACATTATGCAGACAAGGCCTTGGAACAAAGCGGCTTAGAGTATACAATCGTTCGTCCAGGTGGATTGTTGGATGAACCCGCTAAAGATAAAATCAAAGTTGCAGGGAATTTAGAAATATCTGAATCAGATGAAAAAACTGTTCCTCGCGAAGATGTAGCCAAAGTGATTGTGACTAGTTTAGACAATGAAAAAACTTACCGCAAAGCTTTTGACTTAGTGACCGGGGAACAATCGATTGAAGAAGCGTTGAACCAACTGTAAAAATAAGAAGTACCGCAAATGTTGTTTTTAACAGTTGTGGTGCTTTTTTATATGGGTTTCAAGTTTTTTTTAACTTGTCTAGATATTTTCCTGCAGTAGATTAGTGTACTTTTACATCTTGGAATCAATTGAAACTAGTGATGGTTATAAGAAAAAAATTAACACAATTGATTGTATTAATTTTTTTGGATGTTAAGATAGTAACGAGACTCTTTTTGAAAGCGGTGTCTTTTTTTGTATGAGGAAATAAATTAGAGTAGGAGGAATTATAAGCTATAAACTACCAAGTTTACAATTTAAAGAAAATTACGAATGAAAAAACAAAATGAAGGAGTATACTAACGAAATGACTAATCATACTTATAATGCTTTTCATCTCCGTTTTGGAGATAGAAATTTGATTCCAGAATTAAAAATATTGATGGAAAAGGTACTCGCTCCGGCTGGAGTAGATATGCTTATTCTAGAAATTGATAAATCATTTGTTTTTAAAAGTCACCCCGAAATCGATGGTGGGAAAAACGCATTAACAACAGATGATGCTGCTAACTTATCAGCATTTTCAAGAAATTTAGGTATAGAGATTGTGCCATTGATGCAAAGTTTAGGACATCAAGGTTGGGGAGGAAGTAGAAGTGCGTTACTAACAGCTTATCCTGAATTTGATGAAACGCCTAACATTCCGTTGGATGCTGAATGGCCGGAAATTTTTTGCCGCAGTTGGTGTCCTCAACATCCAAATGTAAATGAAATCGTTTTTGATTTGATGGATGAACTGATCAATGGATTTTCTGCAAATTATTTCCATATTGGAATGGATGAAGTATATGAAATAGCGAGTGATCAATGCGAGCGATGTAATGGTGGAAACCGCGCAGAACTATTTACTAAAGCTGTAAATGATATGTATTCCCATTTGAATAAAGAATGTGGAGTAACAGTTATGATGTGGGGAGATAGATTAATTGATGCAGAATTATTTGGCTATGATAATTGGGAAGGGGACACATTTGGTACTTTCCATGCAATCGAAAACATACCAAAAGATATAATTCTGTTAGATTGGCATTATGATGAACGCGAAAATGGATTTCCAACACCAAAATATTTCATGGAACATGGATTTTCTGTAATGCCATCATGTTGGTTCAAACAAGATGTTGCTGAACAACTATTTAATGAAGCAAATACTGCTGCGAAAGAAGTGAAAGCTTCTAATCAGTTTTTTGGTAGACTAGTTACTTCTTGGCATTCATGGAATGAAGAAGCATTTGATCGCTTTATTTCATTTTCAGAGAAAGAAGGACAAGATGGAGAAGAACAGTGGAGACTTTATAATACGCTGCAGAAAGTTACTTCAATGAAATAGTATTAAAGGTATATCATAGAAGGTCTATTTTTTATATAGAGACCTTCTTATTTTTTTGCAGAGTTTTTAAACAATGAGATATAGGGAAAGTACTCGTAAAAGCCTATGACTAGCAGTTAAGCAAAAGGAAAATGTGTATATAACGTTCAATGTGTATTTATTGCAGTTGTATTGAAAAGGCTTTCAAACTCCTTTAAACTAAAAAGTGAGCTTAAACATGAAAAAAATAGGAGGAAAATATAGTATGCTAAAATTACATCTTATTGGTGATTTGCAAGATCTGGAAGCTGGGTTGAAGTTACTGTCTCATGAATATAAGTTTGAAGAAAGCGAGGCAGGAATTCCACTTGAAATTCAAAAAAGTTTAGTGAAAGACAAACTATTCATTAGTTATGACGGTCAAAAAGGAATTATTGAGTACACTTCTAAAAATTCTTTTTTCAGGTTATTAAACTTATGGCTTTATCAATATAAAAAGAATACCATTTTCTCAGTTCAAGAAAAGGATTGCTTTGATAAAACAGGCGTAATGGTAGATGCATCAAGAAATGCCGTTGTAAGTGTTAGTGGAATGAAACTAGTATTGAATTACATGGCTAAACTCGGTCTAAATTTAGTTATGCTGTATACAGAAGATACATATGAAGTAAAAGAGTACCCTTACTTCGGTTACTTACGAGGAAGATATACACATGAAGAAATGAAAGAGATGGATGATTACGCTTTTGAATTGGGTATAGAGATGGTTCCATGTATTCAAACATTAGGACATCTTTTCAATGCTTTAAAATATGAATATGCAAATGGAATCAAAGATACATCAGATGTTGTTCTTGTTGGTGAAACAAAAACATATGAGTTTTTAGAAAACTTGATTCAATCGGCTACTAAACCGTTTAGATCAAATCATATCCATATCGGAATGGATGAAGCATTTGGATTGGGAACAGGTGTTTATCGCTCAAAAAATGGTATACGAGACAGCTTTACCATCATGAATGAACATTTAGAAAAAGTTATTGCTATTACTAAAAAGCATGGCTTAGAAGCAATGATTTGGAGCGACATGTATTATCGTTTTGGTTCAAAAACTGGAGATTATTATGATTTAGAAAGTGATATTCCTGAAGAAGTTATTAACGATATTCCAGACGTAGATATGGTTTTGTGGGATTACTACCATGAAGATGAAAAAACATATGACATTTTGTTAGGAAAGCATAAAGAAATGAAGAAAAAAGTTATATTTGCAGGTGGAGTATGGACTTGGAATGGAATCGCTCCAAACTATGGGAAATCATTTGAAACAACAAAAGCAGGGTTAGCTAGTGCTAAAAAGAATGGTATTAGAGAAGTATTTGCTACGTTATGGGGTGATGATGGTGGAGAAACACCAATTTTATCTGCACTGCCTGGGTTACAACTATTCGCTGATTTATCTTATCGAGATGAAGTAGGTGAAGCTCAAATGAGAGAAGAGTTCCAATACAATACAGGATATTCTTTAAAAAAGTTTATGTTATTAAATGATTTTGATGAAACTCCAGGCGTTATGGAAAATAATTTAAATACCTCGGCTGCATCGAAGTTTTTATTATGGCAAGATCCATTATTAGGGCTGTATGATCAAACTGTTGCAGGGCTTGGCTTAGGCGAACACTACCAAAACTTGTCGATTCAGTTAAAAGAATTAGTCTCTAAAGAAAATGATTTGACTCCATTATTTGAGTTCTATCATACATTAGCCGTGGTTTTAAGTGTAAAAGCTGAATTAGGAATTCGTTTAAAAACTGCGTATGATACAGATAATAAGGATGCATTGAAAAATGAAGTAGAACAAATGAAGGCTCTTCAACGTTCACTTAATGAGCTTCGTATAGCACACCGAAATGTATGGATGGAATACAATAAGCCATTCGGATGGGAAGTTCTAGATATTCGTTATGGAGGGACAATTTCTAGAATGAGTACAGCTGTTGACCGAGTAACTGATTATTTAAATGGGAAATTGGATGAAATTTCCGAATTAAAAGAAAATAAATTACCATTCTCTAATCCTTATTATCTCGGGGAAGGAACTTTAGGAAGAGGATTATATAAAGACATGGTGACACCAAGTAAATTATCTGATGTTTAGTAAATAAGTGAAGTGTTAGATTTAAAGTGGATAGAAAGGCGGAGGAAAAGAATGAAAAAAGTACTTTTATTAGTTATAGCTGGAATTTTTTTAACTGGATGTAATTCGGTAGCAGTATATCAAGACCCGAAAACGGTTAGTTACTCTCTCGAAGGTGAATACGATAATACTGAGGATGCGCAGGAAGTAGTTCAAGTTATTCAAGATAATTTACATTACGCTCAAGAAGAAGATATGGAAGGGTACCTGTCCACTCTCATTTCCTCCGCACGAGAAGAGACGGAAGAAGAACTTTTTCCATTTTTTGAATCCTATGACTTGGAACACACGGTTTTAAGTGTAGAAATACTGGACCAAGAAGAAAACCGCATGTTGATTAAAACGGAACAACAGGCAGTTATGGTGGATTCAGTAGACGGAGCAGAACAGTATAGAGACCATATAGCAGAAGCAAATCATACGGTGATAAAAGAAAATGAAGAATGGAAAATTGAAGAAACGATAATGACTGACACATTATTTTTAGATTAGAGGGAAGAAGATGAAATATGCAAATTGGAACAATGAATTAGGAAATCCAGAGTGGTTTTTACACGATCGATTTGGAATGTTTATTCATTTTGGCTTGTTCAGTCTAGCTGCACGCCATGAATGGCTAATGACCACAGAACAAATTTCTCCAGAAGATTATTATCACTATTTTGAACATTTTAATCCAGAATTAATGGATATGAAGGCATTAGCTAAAGCAGCAAAAGGAACGGGTATGAAATATGCAATACTTACGACTAAACACCATGAAGGATTTGCCTTGTGGGATACGGAATATTCAGATTATAAAATTACAAATACTTCATTTAAAAGGGATTTAGTACGAGAATTCGTAGAAGCATTTCGTGCTGAAGATATCAAGATTGGTTTATATCATTCTTTAATCGATTGGCATCACGAAGACTTTACAATAGATGGTCTTCATCCACAAAGAGAAGATGAAGAATATAGAAAATCAAACAACACTCGAAAAATGGATATTTATTTAGAGTTTTTAAAAAAACAAGTAACAGAATTATTGACAAACTATGGAAAAGTAGATTATCTCTGGTTTGATTTTTCATATGGCCATCGTGATTGGGGATGGTCCAAAGGAAAAGGCAAAAACGCATGGAAATCAAAAGAAATTTTAGATGTAGTGACAAAATTACAACCAGATATTCTAGTTAATGATCGATTAGACTTAGGTTTAGGTGTTGTAACACCTGAGCAATACCAACCCGTTCAGCCACTTGAAAAGGATGGGCAACCAGTCATTTGGGAAGCTTGTCAAGCGATGAAACCAACCTGGGGTTACGATCGTGACGCGAAAGATTGGAAAAGCAGTGAAATATTGCTAAAAATGTTGATTGAAACAGTATCCAATAATGGGAACTTTTTGTTAAATATTGGTCCAAATGGGAAAGGTGAATTAGATAAAAGAGAAGAAAACAGATTAAATGATATTGGTGACTGGATGAAACGAAACAGTAAATCCATCTATGGAGCAGGACAAAGTCCGTTTGAAGCTCCAAAAGACTGCCGATATACACAAGTCGGAACTAATAAATTGTATCTTCACATTTATTCTTGGCCATTAAGACACATTCATTTACAAGGATTAGCTGGAAAAGTACAATACGCACAATTTTTACATGATCATTCTGAAGTTTTCTTTAGAGAGTTTGATCCTGAAGAGGTCATTACAAGTACAGAAACGCTCATTGATAAGGATAGTGTCATGTTAGAATTGCCTGTCGAAAAACCTGAAGTTTTAGTTCCTGTAGTCGAGATTTTTCTGAAAGATTAAGGAAACGAAACAAAAGTATAAGGAGTGCAGTTATGCAATGGTGGAAAGAAACTGTCGTATATCAAATTTATCCGAGAAGCTTCCAAGATACTAATAACGATGGGATTGGTGATCTTTCAGGAATCATAAAACATTTGGATTATTTAGAGAAGTTAGGCATTGGAGCAATTTGGTTAAGTCCGGTCTATCAATCACCTAATTTTGATAATGGATATGATATCAGTAACTATGAAGAGATCAATCAAGAATCGGGCTCGATGATTGAAATGGAATTACTTATTGAAGAAGCAAGGAAAAGAAATATACGCATTTTAATGGATTTAGTATTGAATCATACAAGCGACAAGCATCATTGGTTTTTAGAAGCAAAAAAAGGGAAAGATAATCCATACCGCGATTATTATATTTGGAGAGATTCAAATAAAGGAAAAGAACCGAATGACTTAACAGCGGGGTTTGGTGGATCAGCTTGGGAATATGACCAAAAGAGTGAACAATACTACTTTCATTTATTCAGTAAGCAACAGCCGGACTTAAATTGGGAAAACCCTCGATTACGGCAGAAAATATGGCAAATGATGAGCTTCTGGCTCGACAAGGGAGTAGCAGGTTTTCGCTTAGATGTTGTGGACTTGATAGGCAAAGTCCCGGATGAAAAAATCACTGTAAATGGACCAAGATTGCATGATTATTTGCAAGAAATGTATCGAGAAGTACTTGCAGACAGAGATACCCTGACTGTTGGAGAAGTTTGGAGTGCCTCTCCAGAAGTCGCACAGCTTTACGGTGACCCTTCAAGGAATGAGTTATCCATGGTTTTTTCTTTCGAACATATGGTATTAGATGAACAACCAGCTAAATCTAAGTGGGACTTGAGGGTATTTACTTTACTCGAACTAAAGCATGCTATTGCAAAGTGGCAAGTAGCATTAGATGGAAAAATATGGAATAGCTTGTTTTGGAACAATCATGATCTTCCAAGAATCGTATCTAGATGGGGAAATGAAAAAGAATATCGTGTAGAAAGTGCAAAGATGTTTGCAATCATTCTTCACCTATTAAAAGGTACACCCTACATTTATCAAGGAGAAGAAATTGGAATGACTAATTTTCCAATTTCTGATATTTCAGAAGTTAATGATATTGAAACACGTTATATGTATTTCAAACGAATTAAACAAGGATACTCGCAAAAGGATATTTTTCATTCTATAAATGCTAAGGGACGAGATAATGCTCGAACTCCAATGCAATGGAGCGAGAGTAAAAATGGTGGTTTTACTCAAGGAGAACCTTGGCTCCATGTCAATCCCAATTATTCTGATATTAATGTAGAAGCAGCATTAGCTAATCCAAATTCTATCTTTTACACCTATCAGAAATTGATTAAATTGAGAAAGGAAAATCCTATAATTATTTGGGGAAAGTTTAAATTACTTCTTCCAAATCATCCGAAAATATTTGCTTATGAGCGTATTTATAAAGAAGAAACTTGGATAGTGGTGGCAAATATGAGTGAAAGCTATGTATCTTTCAGTTTGAATGATAGTCTAGATAAAAAACAATCAATTATTGGAAATTATCCAAATAAGGTTTATCAATTGAATAAACTTAATTTGCGTCCGTATGAAACGTTTGTTGTAAAGACTCACAATTAATAAAAACAATTTTAGTTTTTTTGTTAAACCTGCGAGAAGAACGATAGAAATAAGAGGTCATATCTATTTCTATCGTTGTTTTTTTTAAGTTTGGTATGTCGCAAACCAAACCTTATTTGATAAAAGCGCTTTTTTGTTGTAAACTAATTTCATATGAAAAGACTAACAAAAATGGATTTGAAGTCTTTTTTTATTAAAACAAAAAGAAAGCGGTTCCTTAGCGGCTGCTGAAATGATTTTAAAGACCGAATTAGGGGGAGTTAATAAAATGTCGGATAATATTAAGAAAAGTAAATTTTTAAATGCACTTATTTCATTTGGAATGTGGATTTATAATTTTTTTATTTTGCAATTATTTTGGGTTTTACATAGTTTAAAAGGATTTATTGTATTTGGAGTTTTCCCTGCGAATGCTTCTGTTATAAGAGTAATGTATAGATGGTTTAATGAAAAAGGGGAAAGTTTTTCTATAAAAGAAGAATTTAGTCAAGCATACAAAGCTTACTTCAAGCGTTCAAACCAAATCGGGTACATGATGCTTTTGGCATTTGCAATTGTATATATTGATTTAAGGGTATCAAATGTGTTTATTCAATCTATTATTCTACATACGCTAATATTGTTTCTTGGGTTCCTTGTTCTTTGTGTTGGTCTATACACGTACACGATTATGATTCGATACAATTTCTCTTTAAAAAACACCCTTAAACAATCTTTTTTTATCGCTCTTTCCGTTCCATTATTTACTCTTTCAGCTGTGGTAGGGTTAATCATTGTTATTACCCTAATGAGAAATTACCTATTTCTGCTATTCTTTTTTGGGATACCATTATTTTTTCTGCCTATAGTGTGGTTCACATATACTGGAGCAATAAAAGCAGAGGAAAAGAGGAAGGAATTACAGGATTAATGCCAATCAGTTTGTTGTAAGAAAGGGGGATAAAATTTAGCAATGAGAAAAATTCCAAACTCTGATCTGTTTAAAAGTTATTTTGGTTCTTATTTACTTGTTTTTTCTATTCCTTTTATCATTTCTTTAATTGCAGTGAATATAATTTATGTCAGAAGTATCCGTGAAGAATTAACCTCAGCGAATCAGACTTCTTTAGAACAAGCAAGTTTACAGTTAGATGAACAAATTATGGAAATGGATTCAGTCGGGAATCAAATCAATTATACTCGTGATTTTGTTCCGCATTCGTTAAGTAAAAAGGAAGAATATAGGGAATATGTAGAACGCTTAAGGATGTATGATAACTCAATCCGTTCTACAAAAGGCATTTATATTATTATTAATGATCATCCAACTGTTTTTTCATCTAAAGGTACTATGTCGCTAGAGGCATTAATGAATAATACAAGTGATTTTAATATTACTGAAAAAGATCGGTTAATGGAAGAAATTATGCATCCTACAGAGAATGCATCTGTTTATACATTGGATAGGTTCTCAGGTAGTAATCTCTCTAACAATAAAATTGTCTATTATACTATGCCGCTTGAAGGAACATCTCCTGAATATGAATATGGCGTTATTCTTTTCGTAATGAATATGGATCCCTTAAAAGCAAATCTTAAAGCAATGGGTAATGAGGATGAAAGGATTTCGTTTGTAGCGGATAAAAAAGGAAGCTTGCTTTTTTCAAATGGAGAAATCTCTAAAGTGTCCCAATCAGACATCTTAAACAAAATGCCAGTCATCATGAATAATGAAACAATTCAAATCAATCAGAAAAATTTTACATTAAATAGTCACTCTAATTCAATCACAAGTTGGACAATCGTTTCTTTGATTGAAACAGTTCGTTTTTATCGCCCACTATATCGAGTATTATTTATTTTCATAGCAGCGGCAGTATTGCTTAGTCTTGTAGGCATGGGTGTTTCTTTTTACTTTGCTACAAAAAATTATCGGCCAATTAAGCGGTTAACGAGTACATTTTCATCAGAAGAAGATAAAATAAGTGATGAGTGGATGTTTATACAAACAAATGTAAAGCGCACTCGATCAGAATATAATTTGTTAAATCGTTTGATGAATGAGCAGGCTCCAATTGTACGAAATTCTGCATTATTGAACTTAATTGAAGGAAAGTACCTCCAAGACGACAAGTTTATAAATGGTTTGAAAGATATAGGAATAAATTTTCCATTTCCTTTATTTGCTATTTTAATTTTAGAACTTGGAGAAAAATCTGTGGAAACTAAAAATATTATCAATATAGAAAAAATTGTACAAAAATTAAATAAGACTGAAGAAAATCTAGATTGCTATATTGTTGAAGCAACTGTTCCACATTTTAAAAATAATCAGATTTTTGTCATCTTAAATATGGAAGAGGATAATAAAGCCCATTGGAATAAAACCATTTCATTTATTAAAGAAAAAATTGAGAGTGAAGATTTGCCAAAAAATGAAGCGTGGAAGTTTGCAGTCGGGAATGCCTACGAATCAGTAACTAAAATTAAAAATTCGTATATTGAAGCTAGTTCTACATTGGAACAATTGAATTCCTCTTCTTCTAAGACATCATCTATCATGTTTTTCAAAGAAGTGTCGCAAAAGAACGGTATAACGAATCCGACAGACATGATTCATTATCCAAATGAAGAAATGTTGGTTCTGATGCAAAGCATGAAGCAAGGGAATAAAGAAACTGCATTAGAAACAGTGGAGTCTTTATTTTATAAAATTGAACAATATGCTTATCAAGCAATTGCCACACAGGCAGTAGTCGCTGATGTATTTAATACTGTGTTTAAATTAGCTATTGATTTAGAAATAGACGATTACTATAAACAAGCTCTACAGTTATCTAATTTTTCCAATACGAAAGAAACAAAAGAAGTGTTAAACAGCATTGTCATTTCTATTTGTAATAACATAAATGAAAGACAAAAAACGGAAAGTATAAAAACAGAACAAAGAGTTGTTCAATTTATTTACCAAAATTATGATTCCCCTGATATTTCATTGGAAAGAATTGCTTCCGAGAATAATATTTCTATTTCATATGCCAGTAAACTAATTAAGGAAGAAACAGGAAAGTCTTTTTCAAATACTATACAAGTATTGCGTATGGGACGCTTTAAAGAGTTGCTGTTGACAACGAAAGAACCGATACAAGAATTGGTTAAAAAGATTGGATATTATGATGTATCTAATTTCACCAGGAAATTTCGGAAAGAAAATGGAATAACACCTGGAGAGTATAGAAAAAGATATCGAGAAAGCAATTAAAAAACAAAAAAGATATGAATGGGTAAACTATTCGTATTTTTTTTGTGTAGATGTGTAGAAAAATTACACATTCTATAATGCACAATCATTGATTTGATAATGTTTTTAACAAAAAAGCGTAAAAAACAACACATTGTAAATAATGCCTGATCTACATATAATGAAAGTGCTTACATTAGGGGTGGCCAACCACAAGCAACTAGGAGAAAGATGATTCTATTTTTACTCCTAAGAATAATATAGAAGAAGGAGGAATCAAATTTGTATGGAGAAACAAGCTAAGAAAATAGCGAGTATCCCAAATACTACAATTAGAAAGGGAAGCCTAGAAAAGACAAGGATAAAATCAAGTTGGAAAGATAAAACAAAAAAAATCCTCTCTAGCTGGCAACTATATGTATTGATATTACCTGCCTTTCTTTACTTTTTAGTTTTCCATTATGGACCTATGTATGGTGTTCAAATAGCCTTTAAAGACTATATGCCATCATTAGGAATTTGGGATAGCCCTTGGGTAGGACTTGCACACTTTGAAAAGTTCTTTGATTCTTATTACTTCTTGGATCTATTAAAGAATACATTGGGGATTAGTATTTATTCCTTAGTAGTTGGTTTTCCAATACCAATTATGTTAGCACTAGCCTTAAATGAAGTGAAAGATGGCGCATTTAAGAAAATGGTTCAAACAGTTACTTATGCTCCTCATTTTATTTCAACAGTCGTTATCGTTGGGATGATTATTGCTTTCTTATCGCCAACAAATGGGATTATTAATCACGGTTTGGAAGCATTTGGTTTTGAGGCAAAAGCATTTATGGAAGATCCTTCTTGGTTTAAATCAATTTATGTTCTTTCAGGAGTTTGGCAGAGCACAGGATGGAGCTCAGTCATTTATATGGCAGCTTTATCAGGGGTAGACCCGCAATTGCACGAAGCGGCTACAATCGATGGAGCATCAAGGTTACAGAGAATGTGGTACATCAATTTACCAGTTCTTATTCCTACCATGGTTATTTTACTCATTATGAATTTTGGAAGTATTATGTCTGTAGGACATGAAAAAATATTATTGATGCAAAATCCATTGAACATGCCGTCTTCTAACGTAATTTCTACATTCACTTACCAGCAAGGGTTATTGGATGCTCAATATAGTTATGCGGCAGCGATTGGTTTATTTAATTCAGTGATCAATGCGGCATTATTGATTGTAGTGAATAAGGTATCTCGTAAAGTAAGCGATGTATCCTTATGGTAATAATGAAGGGGAGTGAGGAAAATGAAAAGTGCTGCAGTTATAAAAAATTCTACCATTAAAGAATCTAAAACAGACCGAATGTTTCTTACCGTTGTGTACCTATTGCTATTGATCGCTCTTTTAATAGTAGTTTACCCCTTGGTTTATATCTTAAGTGCTTCAATCAGTGACCCATCTGTTGTAAACTCGGGAGAAATGTGGCTGTTTCCAAAAGAAATTACATTCAAAGGGTATCAAACGATATTGCAAAATGAAGCTATTTGGAGAGGATACCTCAATACTATTGTTTACACCGTGGTTGGAACATTAATAAATCTTGCGGTGACTATTCCGGCGGGGTATGTTTTGTCGCGTAAGGATTTTCCTCTCAAGGGCTTTTTTACAAAAATGATGATTATCACGATGTTTGTTTCTGGAGGGTTAATTCCAAGTTATATTTTAATAAATGATTTAGGATTGTCAAATACGATGTGGGCTTTGATTCTACCTGGAGCAGCGTCTGTTTATAACATAGTGATTACGCGAACGTTTTTCCAATCTACCATTCCTGATGAGCTAACGGAAGCAGGCCTTATGGATGGGGCTTCAAATTTCAAACTATTTACTGCAGTAGTTTTACCATTGTCTAAGCCAATACTAGCTGTAATGGCTTTGTTTTATGGAGTTGGTCATTGGAACCAGTATTTCCAAGCATTGATTTATATTGATGATCGAAATAAGTATCCATTGCAAATGGTTTTGAGAGAAATTCTTGTGTTACAGGATTTATCTTCAAATCCAACTACTATGATGACAGAAGAGACTGCAATGTACTTAAATGAACAACAAAACTTAAGCGCTATCATAAAGTACGGCGTTATGATTGTTGCTACACTGCCTATTATTATTGTGTATCCATTTTTACAAAAATATTTTGTAAAAGGTGTAATGATTGGTTCTATTAAAGGGTAATAAAAAATAAAAATTAGGAGTGAATATTCTAATGAAAAAAAACAAACGATTTTTAGCAACGGGACTCTTGTTCTCCACTTCATTATTATTAGCAGCATGCGGAGGTAGTTCAGCTAGCGAAGGTAGTTCCGATGAAAATACACCATCAGATACTCAAGAAGTTGCAAAAGAAGGGTTCCCATTAGTGGAAGAACCTATCAATATGACGCTGATGGCTCCTGGTACTGGTATGGCAGAATGGGAAGACATGGCAACGATGATAGAGTATGAAAAAATGACAAATATTGACCTTGATTATACTACACCACCCTTAAGTGATTTTAGTACGAAATTCAATTTAGCTTTTGCTAGTGGAGACGTACCGCATATGCTTTTTGGGCCAGGAACAGATGTTTTAACACCAGCTTTGGAAGTAGATTATGGTAAACAAGGTTTGTTATTGCCGTTAAATGACTTAATTGAGGAATACGCACCAAACTTGAAAGCAGCTATGGAAGAAAATCCAGAAATCAAGCAATCTATCACAACAACTGATGGAAATATTTATAGTTTGCCACGAATTAATGGAGGAGCAAGCTCAACTTGGATAAGAGGGCCTGTTTGGATTAATGGAGACTGGATGGATGCTTTAGAAATTGATGAGGCACCTAAAACGATTGATGAGTTATATGACATGCTTGTTAGATTTAAGACGGAAGATCCAAATGGTAATGGTAAAGCAGATGAAATTCCTTTTACAGATGTAAAAATGGATAGTACTCGTCCATGGTTACTTTCAGCATTTGGAATTAAAGAATGGGGAATTGAAGAAAATGATGGTACTGTTCGCTATGCTCCAACAACAGAAAATTACCGTGGCTATTTAGAATTCATGAACAAATTATATACAGAAGGATTACTAGACCAAGAAGTATTCTCTCAAGCAGATGAACAGAAAAAAGCTAAAGGTGAGAATAACCAGTTAGGAATGTTCCCAGATTGGTTCTCATTCTTTACAACGGGTCAAACAGAAGAAGAAGCTATCAATAACCCAATGATGGGTCCAATGACAAGCGAGTATTCTGAAGAACTAATATTCCCAATGAGTACAGGAATTCAAAGAGGTACATTTGCTATTACAAAAGATAATCCAAACCCTGCTGCATCTATGAGATGGGTAGATTACTTTTACTCTCAAGAAGGATATGATTTCTTAAATAGAGGACCGGAAGGATACTTATGGGTTTGGGCAGATGAAGAAGGCGGAGCAAGAGAATACAATGAAGATCTAGAAGCTAGTGATAGAGAAGAATACCGCGGTCAAATCACTCCAGACTACGGAATTACTACACCAGGAAATTCAGATTTTGAATTAGAGCCAATCGGCGATAGCGAAAAAACGGAATTTGAAATGTTTATAGAATCAGAAACGGAAGAAAAAATTAATCAACACGGAGAAGTTGCATTCCCACTCGTCTATTTAACTTCAGAAGAACAAGATACAGTAAGCGGAATCGAAGTCGACCTTCAAACGTATATCCGTAATTCTGAAGCACAGTTTATTACGGGTCAACTTCCATTAGATGATGAAAACTGGAATAAGTATGTGTCTACAGTTGAAAATATGGGTGTTGAAGAATACGTATCGGTATACCAAGCTGCTTACGACAGATGGGCAGAAGCTGGAAAATAATAAAAAAGACAAGTAAGTCTTATTGATATAAAGAATATAGCTCGTATTTGTTTTCTGAATCTATGAAAACTGTACGAGCTGTTCTATCTAGGACTAATTTATTGGAGGTAACTAATAATGGAAAAAACTCTTCCTAAATCTATTCAAACGTTTATGACTCGTATTAATTCATTAGGGAAAGAACATCCTGAATGGTTGGAAATTTTTAATGGTAGTTTTTTAGATACATTACAAAATACAGTGAAAATTTTAGAAGATGACACTACTTTTGTATTAACTGGAGACATTCCAGCAATGTGGTTAAGAGACTCGACGGCACAAATCCGCCCTTATTTATTTCTTGCAAATGAAAGTGAAGAAATTAAGTCTATCATTAAAGGATTGATTGAAAGACATTTTAAATTGATTCATATCGATCCGTACGCAAATGCATTTAACGAGGAAGAAAATAAAGCAGGACATCAAACGGATTACACAGAAATGAACTCTATTGTATGGGAAAGGAAATATGAAGTTGATTCGTTATGCTACCCTATCCAATTAAGCTATTTGTACTATAAACAAACAAAAGATACCTCTCATTTTAACGACACGTTCTTGAAAGCGGTAGAAGACATTTTGACTGTTTGGGAAACAGAACAACGACACGAAAATTCTCCTTACCTATTTGAACGAGATACCTGGCGTAAAGAAGACACATTAGTGAATGAAGGAAAAGGTTCAGAAGTGGCTTATACCGGCATGACGTGGTCTGGCTTCCGTCCGAGTGATGACACATGTGAATACCATTATCTTGTGCCGTCGAATATGTTTGCTGTTGTTGTGTTGCGCTACTTGGAAGAAATTTTTACGGATGTTTTACCGGATGAAGCAAAAAAAGAACGTGTGAAAAAATTAAGAGAAGAAATTAAAGCAGGAATCTCGAAACATGCAATTGTTGAAAATAATCAAGGCAAAAAAATATATGCCTATGAAGTGGATGGATTGGGAAACGCGTCTATTATGGATGACGCAAATATACCAAACCTTCTTTCAGCACCGTACCTAGGTTTTTGTTCTGCTGATGATCCAGTTTATGTGAATACTCGTGAAACAATTCTCAGTTCAGAAAATCCTTATTATTATAGCGGATCAGAAGCATCAGGAATTGGAAGTTCGCATACACCTGAAGACTATATTTGGCACTTATCTTTAGCTATGGAAGGTTTGACTAGTGACAATAAAGAAGATAAGAAACGTCTTCTTGATACGCTGGTAAAGACAGATGGCGGCAAGAAAGCTATGCATGAAGGATTTCATAAAAACGACAGTACACAATATACTAGAGAATGGTTCTCATGGCCAAATATGCTCTTTTGTGAATTAATGTTGGATTACTTTGGATATACGATTGAGAGGTAAATAATTATGGGAAAAAAATTTCCGAAAAATTTTCTTTGGGGAGCAGCAACATCCGCTCCTCAATCAGAAGGCGCACAATATGAAGATGGTAAAACACCTAGTACGTGGGATGTATGGTATGAAAAAGAACCAGAGCGTTTTTATAACGGGGTAGGTCCAAAAGATACTTCACTAACGTATGAAAGCTATGCGGAGGATGCCAAATTAATGGCAGAAATGAATTTAAATTCCTTTAGAACATCTATTTCTTGGAATCGTTTGTTACCAGATGGCAAAACGGTAAACGAAAAAGCTATTCGTTATTATCGCGATTACTTTTCAAAGTTAAAAGAACAAGGGGTAGAACCTATAGTAAACTTGTTCCACTTTGATATGCCATGGTGGTTGATGGAAAAAGGTGGCTGGGAAAGCAGAGAGTCCATTGAACATTTTGCTTATTATGCAGATACAGCATTTGAACAATTTGGAGATATAGTCCATGATTGGATGACCTTTAATGAGCCAATTGTTCATGTGCAGTGTGGTTATTTAGGAAATGATCACTGGCCACAAGTGAATAATTTTAAACGAGCTATTCAAGTTGCTTATCATACGATGCTAGCACATGCTGCAGCAGTGAAAGTATTCAAAGAAAAACAACGGAATGGAAGAATCGGAATCATCTTAAATTTATCGCCAGTCTATGCACGCTCAGAAAGTAAAGAAGACCAAGAAGCAAAGAAAAACTCTGAAGTACTTCATATAAAGAGTTTTTTAAATCCAGCTGTTTTTGGGAAATATCCTGAAAGATTGGTGACGCTGCTTAGAGAGAATGATTTATTGCCATCTATTGAAAATGGAGATGCAGAATTATTAGCTTCAGGGGTAGTAGACTATTTAGGAGTTAATTACTATCAACCAATACGTGTGCAAGCCATAGACAAAGAAAGAGTTCGCCAGCCTGCAAAAAGTCCAGGCGAATTTTCACGCGGCTATGATTGGCCAGAAAAAAGAATGAATTTATATCGAGGATGGGAAATTTATCCTGAAGGAATTTATGATATAGCCATAATGCTTAAAGATGAGTATGAAAACATTCCTTGGTATATTTCAGAAAACGGAATGGGTGTTTCGGATGAAGAACAATTTATGGATGAAGAAGGAATTGTCCAAGATGATTACCGAATTGAATTTATTCGAGATCATTTAAACCAAGCATTGCAAGCTATTGATGAAGGAGCAAATTGTTTTGGATATCATGTATGGACATTTGTGGATTGTTGGTCTTGGTTGAATGCATATAAGAATCGTTATGGTTATTATCGCTATGATTTAGAAACCGGCAAACGAATTCCTAAAAAGAGTTCGTTTTGGATGAGTGAAATCATTCAAAAGAACGAATTAGATCGTTAATATTTTTGTATTGAAGGAGCTAGATTATGAAAACCGTTCATATTATTTCACATAGTCACTGGGACAGGGAATGGTACTTACCATATGAAAAACACCATATGTTATTAATTGAATTGATTGATGATGTATTGGAGTTGTTTGAAACTGATCCTGGATTTAAGAGTTTTTATTTAGACGGACAAACGATTATTTTAGATGATTATTTAGAAGTTCGTCCTGAAAAAAAAACTTTACTAGAAAAATATATTCAAAATGGGAATCTAAAAATTGGACCCTTTTACATTCTTCAAGATGCATTTTTGACGAGTAGTGAATCAAATGTTCGAAACATGTTAATTGGTCACCGCGAAAGTGAAAAATGGGGGTCAAAAGTAGACATTGGATATTATCCTGACACTTTTGGAAATGTTGGGCAGACTCCTCAGTTAATGAAACAGTTGGGATTTGACATCGCAGCATATGGAAGAGGAGTGAAACCAACTGGATTTTCGAATAAGTCTACTGAAGATGATAATTTTGTTTCTTCTTATTCTGAAATGAAATGGATAGGGGCAGACCAATCAGAAATCATTGGGCTTCTATTTGCTAATTGGTACAGCAATGGGAATGAAGTTCCGGCAACTGAAAAAGAAGCTAAAATATTTTGGGATCAAAAATTAAAAGATGCCGAGGCTTATGCGTCAATGGATCAATTATTGTTCATGAACGGCTGTGATCACCAACCTGTTCAAAGAGATTTATCAAAAGCAATAGAAGTTGCGAATGAATTATATCCAAACTACAATTTTGTTCATTCCAATTTTGAGGAATATATGGGTCAAATGATGTCAGAACTTCCTGAAGATTTGGATACTGTTAAAGGCGAATTGACTTCTCAAGAGACAGAAGGATGGTATACCTTAACGAATACAGCTTCTGCTCGGACATACTTGAAACAAGCGAATCACCAAGTTTCTGTGTTATTAGAACAAATTGCAGAACCATTAGCAACGATGGCGTATGAAGTAACTGGGGAATATCCTCATGACCAACTGGATTATGCTTGGAAAATTTACATGCAAAACCACCCGCATGACAGTATATGTGGCTGTAGCGTAGATGAGGTTCATGCTGGAATGATGACTCGTTTCCAAAATGCAAGAAATGTTGGAGAATATGTTAAAGATGAGTCTATGGATAAATTGACGAACCATATCAAAACTGCACAAGATGGAATGGAAAAAGCAGTACCATTTGTAGTGTTTAATACAGCCGGTTCAGAAAAAAATGGAGTTTCTTCAATCAGCTTGGATACAGAAAAAATTTACTTTTCTGAACAATTTCCAACAGCAAGTTACGAAGAAATCAGAGAAGCAGATGCTCCTAAATACAAAATAGTGAATGCCTCAGGGGAAGAAGTGGAAGCCGAAATTATAAATGAAGGGCCACGCTTTGGATACGAATTGCCAAAAGATGCTTTTAGGCGTCCTTATATTTCAAGAAATATAACGGTTCAACTTCCTGTTAAGCAAATGGCCTCGTATTCTTGGGATACGTATTATCTAGTTCCAGTCGGAGAGAGAGTTATTCTTGAAGAAAACCAAGAGAGGGATAAAACAGACGTAACCCTTAAAAATGACTGGGTGTCTTTAGAAGTAAACAGTGATGGAACGATTAGCGTGACTGATTTAAAACAAAATAGAACTTATTCTAATTTATTGGTCTTTGAAGATGTTGGAGATATTGGAAATGAATATGTATTTAAACAACCGAATAACGAAAAACCAATTTATTCACTGAACAAATTAGTAAGTGCTCAGGTATCAAAAGAGACTACATTCTTTAAAGAATTAACTTTGGTACACGAAATGGACGTTCCAGTTAGCGCAGATGAACAATTGGAAATAGAACAGCAAGCAGTCGTCGAATTTAGAAACCGTAAAGCTCAACGTGTGAAAGAAACGAAGCCATTACGTATTGAAACAACTGTTTCTCTCGTTAAAAATAGTCGTCACCTTTCATTTTCATCCACTCTTCACAATGAAATGAAAGACCATCGACTACGAGTGTTGTTCCCAACAGGTATTCAAACAGATGTCCATTATGCAGACAGTATTTTTGAAACGGTTAAAAGGGAAAATAAGGTTAGTGCAGCATGGACAAATCCGACGAATCCACAAAGAACGCATCGTTTTATTAATGTTCGTACAGACTCTCATGGAATGGTATTGGCACCTCAAGGGATACCAGAGTATGAAGTGATTTCAGAGAACGACCAACAAACGATTGGCTTAACGTTGTTCCGCGCAGTAGGAGAAATGGGAGATTGGGGTTACTTCCCAACGCCAGAAGCACAATGCCAAGGAACTTATACATTTGACTATTATTTAAGCTTCCATGGAAAAGATGACGTAGAAAAAAACTACAAAGAAGCTATTTATAGTTCAGTTCCATTATTGACCTATCAAACTGACTTGCATGATGGAACACTGAAATCAACAGATCAATTTCTCTCAGTTGATGGAGAAAACATTGCAGTAACGGCTTTAAAACGGAACGCAGGTACAAACAACCCAGTGACTCGTTTTTACAATTTTACAAGTAAAAAGAGCCCTTATAAATTAGAAATGGGTTCATATAAACCTGTTGAAGCAACTATTTTAGAGGAAGAAGTACCATACAATGGGAATACCCAAGAAGTAAAACCGTTTGAAATTAAAACACATATTTGGAAAAAAATGGAGGAAAGCGAAGTATGAAAGTAACTACGGTAGATACGCGACATGGTTCGTTAAATAAACCAGGATTTTCAAATGGGAACACTCTCCCTTATACAGGCGTTCCTTTTGGAATGAATTACTTCGTCTTACAAAACCAAATGGGATCGAATTGGATGTTCGATCCTACTTATCCCCTTTTCCAAGGTATTCGGCTGACACATCAGCCGAGTCCTTGGATGGGAGATTTTAGTTCATTTTTAATGACTCCAGTTACAGGAATGCCGACAGGAACTCACGTTGAATTGAATCAAAGTTCATACAAAATTGACAGAGCTTTTTTTCAACCACACTATTTTAAAGCAGATCTGTTGCGTTATCGTTTAGGAGTAGAGTTGGCTCCAACAACTTACGGAGCAAAATTAAAGCTGACTAATCAAAGCGAAAAGGAACTAGGCCTTCTTTTACATACTAATGAAACCATTGACTACACAGTAGATAGAGAAAGTAATCGACTCATTGGGAGATTACCTCAAAAAGTAGATAGCGATAAGTCTTTGTTGTACTTTTATTTTGTGTTGGATTTTGGCACCGCTGAAGAGGATAAAGTTTCTTACTTAACATTTGATGAAAAAGAAGGCTGGACAAAAACGCTTGAGCTTGAGGACACCATTACAAGTTGTTTATTTATCAGTCTAGGTAATCATTTGGAAGAAGCGGAAATTTCTTTGGGCACTTCCTTTATCAGTGAACAACAAGCTTTACTAAACTTAGAAAGAGAAAGTTTGACCGAATCATTTGAAGAGATAAAAGAAAAGGCTGCAGATGAGTGGGAGTATTATTTAAGTAAGATCGAAGTAAGCGATCGAGACACGCAAAAGGTTCAGGATTTTAACTTTTATTTGTACCGAATGTTCTTATTCCCGCAAACCTTTTACGAATTGGATGATGAAAATCAGCCGATTCATTTTGACGTATACAGCAACTCTATTAAAAAAGGTAAATTCTTTACGAATAATGGTTTCTGGGATACTTATAAAACAGTCTATCCGCTGTATTCGTTAATTATTCCAGAAAAATACAAAGAAATCTTAGAAGGCATCCGGCACTTTTATGAAGAATCTGGTCATTTGCCTAAATGGATCAGCCCAGATGAACGTGGCTTAATGCCTGGAACACTTGTGAACGCAGTGATTGCAGATGCTGGTGTGAAAGGGTTATTAAATGAAGAAGAAATGCGATTCCTTTTAGATGCTATGGTGAAAGAAGCCACAATTCCGCCTACAGAAGAAAAGTTTGGGAGAAGTGGGGTACAAGACACACTGGCTTATGGTTATGTGACAAATAATAAAATTGAAAGCGTTAATCAAACTCAAGACAATGCCTATAGTGATTTCTGTATCCGACAAGTAGCCAAAATCCTTGGAGAAGAGGAAATAGCAGGTCAGTACGAAAAAGCGGCTTTAAATTACCATCATTTATTTGATGAAAATTCCGGTTTTATGCGAGGAAAAGATGCAGAAGGAGAGTATAAAGAATCCTTCGTGCCTGAAGATTGGGGATATGATTATACGGAGGGAAGTGCTTGGCAAAATAGTTTAGCTGTGTTTCATAATTTCCAAGACTACATAGATGTATTTGGAGGCAAAGAAGCGTTCTTAGAACATCTTGTTCGTCTGACAAATAGTGATCCTACCTTTGAAATTGGAAACTATGGAATGGAAATACATGAAATGAGCGAACTGGCAACTGCCGAATTTGGGCAAATTGCGATTTCGAATCAACCCAGTTTCCATATACCTTACTTGTTTGCTTATATTGGAAAACCGGCTTATACACAGTTGTTAGTCAAACAACTCTGTGAGCACGCTTTTTCAACCCATTTTGATGGTTATCCAGGAGATGAAGATAATGGCAGCATGTCAGGTTGGGTCATTTTTAGTATGTTGGGGTTCTATCCTGTGACTCCTGGTGTTCCTCAATATGTATTGGGAATACCACAATTTGATAAAAGCGTGGTTCATTTGCCGAATGGAAAAACGTTTACTACAGTTGTACCTAATCAATATCCGCAAAACAATTTTGTACAGCGGACGAAGCTAAATTCAGAAACAATGGAAAGTCTTTATCTAAATCATGAAACCATTCTTAAAGGCGGAAAACTGGAAGTCAAACTAGGCTTATTACCCTCAGAAAATGACTATCTTCCTCATGAGCTGCCTTATTCATTAAAGAATGAAGATAGCTAGTACAGACATTATTAAATATGGACTGTAGATTTATTCACAAGGAGGGGCATGATGCAAACAAGTTTAAATCGTGAATCTGCTCGAGCGGATTTTATTCCATATGGGTCACTAAAAGCTTATCAGCACAGAAAACAATGGAACGAATCTGATCGAACGATGAGTTTGAATGGAGCGTGGTCTTTTTCTTACTGGTCTAATCCTTTAGAGGCTGGAACGGCTTTCGCTGCAAAAACGTATGATGTTTCTAAATGGAAAGATATCTCGGTTCCTAGCCATTGGCAATTGGAAGGATATGGGAAGCCGCATTATACAAACGTTCAATATCCTATACCATTGGATCCTCCATACGTACCAGATGAGAATCCCACCGGGAATTACGCAAGAGATTTTTATTTGCCCGTTGGGTGGGATGAAAAAAAAGTTTTATTGCGTTTTGAAGGAGTGGACAGCTCACTAAAAGTTTGGGTAAACGGGGAAGAAGTAGGTATGAGTCAAGGAAGCCGGTTACCGGCTGAATTTGATATTACTTCATATGTAAAGGGTGAGAAAAATCGAATTGCCGTTCAAGTAACGAAATGGTCTGAAGGAACCTATTTGGAAGATCAGGATATGTGGTGGTTATCGGGAATATACCGAGATGTAACTTTAATTGCTCGCCCACAAACGTATCTTCAAGATACATTTGTTCATTCAGAAGTGAATGAGGCACTTTCTTCTGCTCAATTAGTGGTAGAGTCTGAACTCATTGGAGATACAGAAGGGATAACGGTCGTACATTCTTTAGTCGATCCTTTGGGGAAGGTACTTTATAGAGAGGAAGAAGCTGTTCAAGTAGATAATCAATATTGGAAATGGTCTGTTCCTGTAAAAGACATTCAACTGTGGTCAGCTGAGACACCTCATCTGTATGAAGTCCAAATTGAACTACGAGATATCCATAATCAAGTTTTGGAGACAGTTATCCAAAAATCTGGATTCCGAAAATTAGAAATAAAAGGAGGGTTGTTACATATAAATCAAGTTCCCATCAAATTAAAAGGGGTTAATCGACACGAGTTTCATCAAACAAAAGGACGAGCAATTGATTATGAGGATATCATTTTAGACCTCAAACTATTAAAGCAAGGGAACTTTAACGCTATTCGAACGAGTCATTATCCAAATACGCCGGCGTTCTATGCATTGTGTGATGAATACGGGTTTTATGTTATAGACGAAACGGATGTCGAAACACATGGCTTTGAAATAGATGGCAAGGTAGACGAATTAGCCAATCAAGAAATGTGGGAAGAGGAATATGTTTCCCGGATGGAACGAATGGTAGAACGAGATAAAAATCATCCTTCTATCTTTATGTGGTCTGTGGGAAACGAATCTGGAGCAGGAAAAAACCATGAAAAAATGGTTCAATTTACAAAAGAACGTGACCCTACACGGTTTGTCCATCATGAAGGAGAATCGTTAAAAATCAACTGGAGAGGAAAATTATTAGAAGAAGAACCAAAACTTTCTGCTGTTCATTCTACAATGTATACAGACTTGCCGCTTTTAAAACAATTAGGAGTACAATCACAAATGAAAAAGCCGCACATTGTTTGTGAGTATGCCCATGCCATGGGAAATGGTCCAGGAGCTCTTCAAGACTATTGGGACATCTTCTATAAGTTCCCAAGACTTCAAGGGGGATTCATTTGGGAATGGTGTGATCAAGGTATATTAGCTGAAAATGAAGAAGGGACATTAGTCTACCATTATGGCGGTGATTTTGGTGATGAACCGAATGATGCGAACTTCGTTATTGATGGTTTAGTGCAACCGGACAGAACACCGTCTCCCGGATATTATGAAGCAAAAAAAGCTCAAGAACCGCTTACAACTAAATGGCTCTCTAGTACTGAAATTGAAATAACCAATCGCAAAGATTTTACCACGGTGGATGACTTAACTGCAGAGTGGGTACTAAAAGTAGAAGGAGTTGCGATTCAAAAAGGTACTATTGATATTGTTGGGATTCAGCCGCATTCGGCAGTCAAACGAACACTATCTTATAATATACCAACTCATCAACAAAACGAGGCCGTGTGGATAGAAATACAGTACACTTCTAAACAAGATATGAAATGGTGTGAAAAAGGGTTTGAATTGGCCTGGAGTGAGTATGTATTGTACTTGCCGACAAGTATTTCTGTTTCAACTCCAGTGCCAGAATCAGCTGAAACAGGTCCATTTGTAAAGAGTGAGGCTGAAACCACTCTTGCCATTCAAAATAACTGTACTCAGGTATTGTTCAGCAAAGTAACTGGGAATCTGTTGGATTGGACAGTCCAAGGAGAAAAATTCTTTAAAACTGCGCCACGTCTAAATTTGTATCGACCGTTAACAGATAATGATCATCGAGTAGGAGCAACATGGAGAAATTATGGCCTGCATCAAACTCAAGAGCGTCTAGTATCAATTAATTACGATGATTCCCTTGAAAATACAACAGTAACGGTACAAAAAGTGGTTGGAACAAGAAAATTAGCGTGGAAGATCCATCTCACTTATGAATACAAGTTGAAGAAAGATGGTACATTGTCTTTTCATGTAAAGGGTAAACCAGAAGGACGTTTTCCTGATACGATTGCTCGTATTGGCTTAGAATCAGGAATACGCGCAGAGTACAAACATATTTCTTGGGTTGGAAAAGGGCCAAATGAAACGTATGTTGATACACAATCAGCAGGAAGATTTGGGTTATTTGAAAGTTCTGTAGAAAATTTAAATTTTCCCTACATTTATCCGCAAGAGAGTGGAAACCATTTAGACACTCATTGGGTTAAATTAAACGCCCAGGAAAGAAAACAAGTGCATATTTCCAGCACCAATTCATTTTCGTACAGTATCCATTCTAGTTCTCAAGAAAATATCGATTTAGCTCAGCACCGAGAAGAATTAGTGCAATCTCCTTTCAACTTTTTATATCTTGATATAGCACAGAATGGAATTGGGACTGGGAGTTGCGGTCCGGATGCACAGCCGGAATATACATTAAAAATGGACGATTTTGAGTTTGATTTTATTTTTCAACAAAGCCAGTTCAACCAGTGATGGAAACAAAAAGATTCTTTTTGAGGAAACACGAAAAGCTTTGCTTGCTGACTATTTTGAAGCAAGTAAAGCTTTTATACTTTGTAGTATACGAAACTTGCTAAGGAGGAAAACGAATGACTTATGGAATGATTGCAACATGGCGGATGGCTTATGAAGGAGTTCTTCATCAATCAGAAAAATTAGCTGATGGAAGTAGTGCAGGAGATGTACTTGAGGGAGTCATCAAAGAAGTAGAAGAGTTTGCCAATTTTATCTCAGTCGGTTATGGAGGCCTTCCGAACGAAGAAGGAATAGTGCAATTGGATGCAGCATACATGGATGGAACTACGTTAGAAATAGGGGCAGTTGCTGGGCTGGAGAATATAAAAAATCCCATTTCAGTTGCCAGAAAATTAAGTAAAGAGCGATTCAATTCATTTCGTATTGCTGAAGGAGCAAAAAAATGCGCAGTGAAAATGGGTTTTGAACAAGAAGATTTATTGACAGAAAAGTCTAAAGAAAAATGGGAAGAGAAAAAAAAGGAAATTGAAGCTAAAGAAATATCTCCTTATGATGGTCACGACACAATTGGGACGGTTGTATTAGATAAAGCCCATCATATGGCTGCAGGAACATCCAGTAGCGGTCTATTTATGAAAAAAGAAGGTAGGGTTGGAGATTCTCCTCTGCCGGGTTCAGGATTTTATGTAGACAGCGATATCGGCGGTGCAGCAGCAACCGGTTTGGGCGAAGATTTAATGAAAGGCATTTTAAGTTACGAAGTGGTTCGGAAAATGGAAGAGGGATTACCACCAAAAGATGCAGCACAGCGAACTTTGGAGGAATTTGAAAAGAAATTAAAGAGAAAATATGGGAAAGTTGGAGCGATGTCGCTCATTTGTATGGACAATAAAGGGGAATGGGGTATTGCGACAAATGTAGAATTTACGTTTGTTGTTGCAACTGAATCGCAAAAACCCACGATTTATATTTCTCATCGGACAGAAGATGGACAGGTGATAATAGAAAAAACAACCGAAGAATGGTTGAAGGATTACTTGGGAAACGTAAACAATCGGACTGAATAGAGGAGGAGACGAAATGTGGAAAAATGGATACCAGGAGCTATTGATGAACAGATTGAAGACTATCTAAATGCGTTACAAAAGATGGTTCGTATAGAAAGTGTTGAAGGGAATGCAACTCCTGAAGCTCCGTTTGGAAATGGACCGAAACAAGCTTTAGAACAAGCTCTATCCATTGCTGAAGATTGGGGGTTTCAAACCGTTTCGATAGATAACGCTGTTGGTTACGCTGAATGGATCAATGATTCCACGACAAATGACTATGTAGGAGCTCTTGGACATGTAGATGTTGTGCCTGCTGGAACTGGCTGGTCGTATCCTTCTTTTGAGACCACTATTGAAAATGGCATAGTTTATGGGCGTGGTGTGTTAGACAATAAAGGACCAACGATGGCTGTTTTGTTTGCTGCTAAGTTATTGAAAGATTCAGGGCAAACGTTTAAGAAAAATTTGCGGGTTATGTTCGGAACAAACGAAGAAACAGGGTCGAAAGATTTGCCTTTTTACTTAGCTAAAGAGCAGCCGCCAGTATACGGATTTACACCAGATAGCCAATTTCCTGCTGTCTATGCAGAAAAGGGAGTTGTCGGTATTCGTTATAAGACGTCCTTTTTAAAAGGTGATTTAGATGGATTAACAGCCATTCGTGGAGATTTTATTTCAAGTTCAGTTCCTGATGAGGCGGTATTTATTTTTGGAAATGGAACTGAAAAAACCTTTTATGGAAAGCGGGCTCCTAGTAATGAGCCGCAATTAGGAGAAAATGCCATTACAATGGCCGTTGAGAATTTAAAAGATCATTCGACACTATCCTTCGAACTGCAGGCTTTCTTTAATTGGGCTTCAACTACTTTTCATGATAAGCATTACGGAGAAGGATTGACTTCAATGAATGATTTGAACATATCAGATATGGCTATTCAAATTACCCCTTATAAGATAGAGATAAAAGAGGAACAAGTGATAGTTGAAGTTTCTTTTCGCTATTCAGTGGATTATACAGAAGCACAGGTTTTGTCTTTAATAAAGGAAAGTAATTTTAAGAACACAACAGTTGAAGTTATCCGTTCAATGCCTCCTAAAATATTGGATCGTACTCATCCAATGTTAGAAATAATGAAGCGTACTTATGAGGAAGTAACTGGTCTAGATGGTACTCCAATCGTTACGACTGGGGCAACCTATGCACGTTTTATGCCGAATATTATAGCCTTTGGACCATCTTTTCCTGGGCAAATTGGAATAGCACATAACAGTGACGAGTACATGTATATAGATGATTTAAAACGAAATATCAAAATATATGAATTAACGTTACAAGAAATGCTTCAATAAAAATAAAACGAAAACTGATTAGAAGGGATGTCGTCATAAATTGACTTCTTTAATCCAAGAACAAACTTTATTTTATTCAGGTATGAATGACTCAAAAGGATATCGTATTCCATCACTCATTACCACACAAAAAGGGACCGTTATAGCTGGAATTGATGCTCGTTTATACAACCAACAAGATAATCCAAATAAAATCAATATTTGTATTAGAAGAAGTGAAGACAACGGAAACACTTGGTCTCCAATTCAGACAGTAGTTGCTTTTCCAGATGAAAAATTAGATAGTGCTGCAGCGGTTGATTCTTCTCTTTTGCAAGATGAAGAAACCGGGACAATTTGGTTAATGTATTGCCATACTCCTGGAGGCATTGGGTTATGGAATAGTGAACCAAGTGTAGGTTTTGATTTAGCTGGTCAGCGTCAGCTATATGACAATAAAAAACAGCCTTATGAGTTGGAAGAAAATGGAGAAGTCAGAAATACAAAAAGAGAATTAAGCCGGTATACTGTTGATGGTGATGGAAGTGTGTTCATTAATGGACGAAAAACAGGACACATTTTTGAAAAAATTGATGAAAGCAATAAGCATTTATTGGTTGAAGCTTCAACTTCATTTTTGCAGTTGGTTAAAAGTGAAGATGATGGAAAGACATGGTCTAAGCCAATAGAAGTGAATCCCCATGTAAAAGAAGATTGGATGCGTTTTATAGGCACTGGACCTGGAAGGGGTATTCAAATTAAGAATGGGATTTATAAAGGAAGACTTGTTTTCCCTATCTATTTTTCGAATGAATCCGGGAGAATGTCCAATGCAGTTGCCTACAGTGATGATCATGGAATCAATTGGAAACGTGGCTCTACTCCGAATGATGGGAGAGAGGTTGATGGAAAGATTTTGTCTGCAAAAACATTAACAGAAGAGACTTACGAACTAACAGAATCACAAGTTATTGAACATGATGACGGGACTGTTGAGTGTTACGTTCGAAATCATTTTGGAAATGGAACGATTGCGAGAGCAGTAAGTGAAAATGGCGGAGAAACATGGGGACAACTCGAATTTGTAGAAGATTTAATCAATCCTGTTTGCCAAACAAGTGTCTTAACTATTCCTAATTCTGAAAAAGAAACGACTTCTATTCTATTTCTAGGAGCCCACAGTAAAACGGAAAGAAAAAAAGGAACTATCCAACTTAGTGAAGATAGCGGAAAAGCTTGGGCGTACAAAAAAATGATTGAACCAGGTGCGTTCTCTTATTCTTGTATGACGTTATTAAAAAACAATGATGTAGGAATAGTGTATGAAACTCAAGATGAAGAAGGTATGGTTAAGATTGTGTTCAAAAGAATGGGGTTGGAATGGATAAAAAATAGGTTCATGGGAAAATTGACTAGGTAATTATAGCTATTTTGCATAATCTACTCTCTTTAATAATCAGACTCTTGTAATAATAAGTAACCTCGACTTTAAAAATATTTTTTATTTCAATGATGCTTGGTGGCATATCTAAACAAATAGTACTGCTATAAACAAAAAAACTATGAAAGAAAAGTTTCACTTTCACAGTTTTTTATTTGTGTTCAGACAATAATAAAACACTTAAAATAAAAACAATAGAATACTGCCTAGATAAACTGTCCATCTGCTTCCATGTCGCGTCCAATGGCTAACAACCAGTCTTCTTTCCCTTTAGGAGCCGTGAATTGAACCCCAAGCGGCAATCCTTCTGTAGTTAAAAGCACCGGCAAACTGATCGAAGGCTGTCCGGTTAAATTGGCTTGCATGCCAAATGGTGTAATAGGCAAGCTTTTATCGAACATGTCCCACACCACTTGTTGTTGTTCTTCAGAACTTACTTCAGCAATAGTTCTCATTCGTTTCAGCATGTCTTCGTCTTGCCATTGCGTACCTACTTTAGGCGCGCTGTCGGCAGTTGCGGGAGTTAGGAATAAATCAAATTCTTGATTAAATTCTGCCATCACTTCCGCAGCTCGATCCCAAGTATTCAATGTTTTAGAGTAAGCAGCCGCAGAAATGGTTTTTCCAGCGTTGTACAATACCCACGTCACCAATTCCATATCATCAATGGTCAATTTGCGCTGTAGAGTGATTTCGATGGATTCCATCATTGCAGTTGTTTCGCCAGAATTCATGACGTAGTAACTCTTCATCAAATCAACTCCATCAATCGGCGGCGTTTTTTCTACCACAGTGTGTCCTTGAGCTTTCAACCAGTCGACCGTCTTCAGAACAGCTTTTTTAGCTTCCTCACTAACTTCAGACAAAATAGGGGATTCTAATGAGTAAGCAATGTTGAATTTAGGAGTCGGTTTTTCTAAGGCATTCAAATAGCCTTCTGTAAATAAAGGTGTCTGGAAGGCAGCCGCTGGTTGGACAGTTTGCAACACATCCATCATGGCCGCTGTATCCCGAATGGATTTGGTCAACGCGAAGCTGATCGAAGCACCTTGCCAATTTCTGCCAGAACCTGGCCCAAGTGGAGTGCGACCGCGAGTTGGTTTCAGACCGACTAAGCCGGTAAAAGAAGCGGGAATCCGAATCGAACCGCCGCCATCACTGGCACCCGCCACAGACACCATACCTGAAGCCACACTTGCTGCCGCACCGCCGCTGGAACCGCCTGGAGAATAATCTGGATTCCAGGGATTACGAGAAGGTCCGTACAATTCGGGTTCGGTAATGTTCTTAAAACCGAATTCTGGTACATTGGTCTGCCCGATTACAATAAAACCAGCATCGATCAAGGCTTGAGTAAAGTGACTCGTTTGAACAGCTACCGAATCTTTAAACAAATGAGCTCCAGACGTGCTTGGTTCACCAGCTAGAGCTTGACCTAACCCCTTGACCAAAATAGGTACACCGCCATAAGGCTTGCCGCTAAAATCTCGTTCTTCGGCTTCTTTCAAAGCTTGTTCCTTTCGTGTATGAATCACCGCGTTTAACTGCGGATTTTCTTTTTCAATCATTTGAAAAGCTTGTTCTACCAGTTCTTTTGGCGTGACAGTTTTATTTCGTACTTGCTCTGCGTAAAATAATCCGTCTTGTTCACGATTGATAATACTCACAACATCCCTCTTCCCTAAAAATTCTTCTTGTTCAGTTTAGCATTGCCGCGTTGAGAAAAGAACTCAAGCTTAGAAAAACGAGTTGAAAAAAGTGGCCATCTAGCCTTTTTCCAGCATAGATAGCCACTATATAAACAAAGTTGTTTTAGATTGTATAACTCAAAACGTAATCGTCCATCGCAAAACCATTGCCGATATCCGCTACTTGTTCGCAGACTTTTTTGAAGCCCAACTTTTTATACACCGCTATAGTAGGTGCGTTGTATTTATTGACGGTCAGACCAACAGACTCTTTATTTTTTTCAAATGCAATTTTCTTCAGTTCTTCAAATAAGAAGCGTGCTACACCTTGGCCGCGAGCAGCTTCAGTAAGATACAATTTGCTCAAGAAAAGCTGGCTTTCTTGAAGTTCATAACTGACATATCCAGCATCTTGGCCATCTACTTGAACCAGCCAATAAATCTTGCCGTCTTGAAGGTCTTTTTCAATGGCTGCTTGCGACTGAATGGTTTCCAACATATATTGCACTTGTTGCTCGCCAAGAATGGCGGTGTAGTGTTCTTCCCAGATCTCACGCGCCAAAACTGCCAACGTGTGTGCATCAGAAGGTTGAGCGATTTGGATATTAATCATGTGGTGACATCTCCTTGTACTAAATATGAGGTTAGAAAGGTGAAAATCGAACTCTACGAGAGTCAAAACGCTTTTCTCCGCTCTTTGCTTTTAAAACGAGCTGCGAAAAGCATCCTATACACCTATAAGCTGAGCGCTTTTCTCCGCTCTCTAAACGAGTTTCACTAAAAAGTATTTTTTCTTGCCTTTACGGACTAGGATGAAACGTTCTTCGAAGGAATTTTCTGGTTTGATGACTGCCTCTACATCCGTTTCTTTTTCACCATTGATCGAGATCGCTCCATTAGTGATGTCTTCTCGCGCTTGGCGTCTAGACGGCTCGATGCCTACAACGTCTACTAACCATTCCACGATATTGCGTTCTTCTTTTGGTGCTTCAAAAGTCGGCATGTTTTTGAAGCCTTCTTCGATTTGTTTAGCGGTCAAGTCTTTGACTTCTCCAGAGAACAAAGCGGCAGTGATTTTTTCAGCATCTGCTAAGGCTTCTTCACCGTGAACAAATAATGTCATTTCGCGAGCCAAAGTTTTTTGAGCTTCGCGTTTGTGCGGTTCGGCTTCAACTTTCTCGGCTAACGCATCGATTTCTTCTTGGCTCAAGAAAGTAAAGTATTTCAAGTAACGAACTACATCACGGTCGTCTTGGTTTAACCAGAATTGGTAGAACTCGTAAGGCGTTGTTTTTTCTGCATCCAGCCAAACTGCTCCGCCGGCTGTTTTCCCGAATTTAGTACCGTCAGCTTTTAACAGTAGTGGAATCGTTAAGCCGAATGCTTTAGCTTCAGCGCTTTCTTGTTTGCGGATGAATTCCAAACCAGCAGTAATATTTCCCCATTGGTCTGCGCCTCCAACTTGTAATTGAACATCTTCATTGCGGTATAAATGCAAGAAATCGATGGATTGCAAGATTTGGTAAGTAAATTCAGTAAATGAGATTCCAGTTTCCAAACGGCTGGCAACGATATCTTTAGATAACATCGTATTCACGTTGAAACTTTTTCCGACATTGCGCAAGAAGTCTAATAAAGTCAGCTCGCCAGTCCAATCTAGGTTGTTGACTAAACGAATCGATTTTTCGTCTTTACCAGCATCAAATAGTTTCTCCATTTGCTCTGTTAATTTTTCGACGTTGGCTTGCACTTGTTCAGCCGTTTGCAGCACACGTTCTTCGGATTTTCCGCTAGGATCTCCGATAGAGCCTGTTGCACCGCCAATTAAGATAACGGGTTTATGACCAGCTAATTGAAAACGTCTTAGAACCATAAAAGGAATCAAATGACCGATGTGCATACTGCCTGTAGGGTCGATTCCGCAGTAGACCCCGATTTCCTTCTCTGAAACTAGTTCACGTAAACCAGCCTCATCCGTTTGTTGGTTGATGGCTCCGCGCCATTCTAATTCATCAATAATATTCATGTTTTTTACCCCTTTTCTATTTTTTTGTATAAAAAAACCCGATGAAAAGAACAAGTCTTTTCATCGGGACGAATGTATTTTCCGTGGTACCACCCAATTTGCAAGCAAACGTCAGTTGAACTGAGTTCGTTGCCTCTCTCTTCAGTACTAATATCGCCAGTATCGCGCTTGAGGTTAATCAAGTTGCTCCAGAGTGTAATTCGACGTATTGTTTGTGCCGATTTCCAGCACCCATCGGCTTTCTTTAAACAGTGACAATACTCTACTGTGCTCTTTCTATGCAAAGGTTATAAGATTTAAATTCAGTATAGGAAATTAATGGCAGAATGTCAATCAAGGAAAAAAGAAAGTTGTTGACAGTTTAGTGTATTAACCATATAATACACACAAAGCAACTGTATTAATGGATTAATACATCAATTTGCGCATAGTGTATTAACCCCTTAGTACAGAAAAGAAAGCAGGTGTATTGATCGTGCCAGAGCTATTTAATCAAAGAGAGCCGGTTTATTTGCAAGTCGTGCGTCATTTTAAAGAAAAAATCGCTGCGGGAGAGCTGCAGCCCGGGGAAGAAATGCCGTCAAGAAGAGAGTTAGCAGGAACTTTAGGCATCAATCCCAACACAGTTCAACGAGCGTACAAACGAATGGAGGAAGAAAAGTTGTTGTATACAGAAGGAAATATGCCCAGCAAAATAACGGAAGATACGAATGTATTGACTCAAGTCCGTCACGAATTGATGTTGGAAGCTGTGGAAACCTTTATCGCAGCAGTGAAGCCGATCGGTGTTTCTTTGGAGGAAGTCCAACACAAAATAAAAGAACAATTTCTTTTGGAAGATGAACAAGATGGAGGCGAAACAGCATGATCGAAGTAAAACAAGTAGAGAAACGATTTGGGCGTAAAAAAGTATTGAACGGGATGTCGTTTACCGCAAATAAAGGTGAAATCACTTGTTTGATCGGAATCAATGGATCTGGTAAAACAACCATCTTGAACGCCATTATGAATTTGACGCCGATCAAAAATGGGGAAATCTTGATTGGCGGAAAGACGTTGACGAAAGAGTCTTATGAAAAAATAGCGTTTATTCCTGATGCGATCACGATGATGCCATCTATGACGATTCAACAAGCGATGGACTTTATGAACGATTTCTATACTACATGGAACCAAGACAGAGCAACGGAGATATTGAACTTTTTCAAATTAAGCTCGCAAGATAAAATTTCGACGTTATCAAAAGGGAACACAGCAAAAGTAAATATGCTGCTAGGACTAGCGTTAGATGTAGATTACTTATTGATGGATGAACCATTTTCTGGAATTGATATTTTCAGCCGTGAACAAATCGCTGCCGTGTTTACCAGTCATTTGGTAGAAAATCGAGGAGTCTTGATCACGACTCACGAGATCAGCGATATTGAACATTTAATCGATAAAGCGGTGTTGATAGAAAATGGAAAAGTATTGACTGAATTCAACGCAGAAGAAATGCGCGAAGAAAACGGGAAATCAGTCGTAGATGTGATGAGAGAGGTGTACCAACCATGAAAAATTTTATTAAATTAGTCAACTTTGAACTGAATCGATTCTTTCCGATTTATGCTGCTTTAGGGATTTTAACGATCATCTTGCAAATCGTTGGAGTATTTGTAACAGCAAATGACTATATTTATCAAGTTAATGAACAAATAAAAATGGGAATAATAAAAGAAAGTGCTGTTATTCTTGAGATTGGTCGAATGGGAATGGACCGTTTCACTAGCAGTTTATGGTTTTGGGCGCCTATTGCGTTATGTGTTGTCACTTTGATTATTTATAGTTTGTTCATTTGGTACCGGGATTGGTTAGGAAAAAATACGTTTATTTACCGTTTATTGATGTTGCCAACAGAAAGATTGAACGTATACTTTTCTAAAGCGGCAGCTATCTTCATAATGGTGTTGGGGTTAGTCGCATTACAGTTGGTCTTATTGGTTGTAGAAAGACAACTTTTCTCTATGTTGATTCCTGCAGTGTATATTAAGACATCGACCATAAGCCAAATAATTCAAGGATCTAATCAATTACTCCTTTTGTATCCAGCTTCTTTTATTGCAGCAGTAGCTAATTACAGTAGAGGTTTTATAGCGATTTTGGTGCTATTTACGTTGATTTTATTAGAACGCAGTTTTAAATTCAAAGGGTTACTATTAGCTGGAGTCTATAGTGTATTAACACTCGTATGTCTATTTTCTCCTTACTGGCTGCAAGCAATCTTTAATCGCCAATTATTTTTCACAAGTGAAATATTCTGGATTTCATTAGCATTGACTTTTGTGATCGGAGCAGTTTCTGTTTGGATCAGCCATCATTTATTAAACAAACGGATTACCGTCTAACGGGTCTGCGTCAAGAAAGGGAGGAGAAAAAGAATGAAGAAATATTGGAAAGTAATTGCTTTAGTACTTTTTAGCGTAATCACTATCAGTAGTTTTTATGTACAAAAAGCTTTAGCAAATACAACGTCACCTGAATATACGATTGAAACTCGTTCAGGAGATGCAACCTATATTAAGGATATGATTTTATCAGGAGATGTCAATAACGAGGAAAATATGTACTGGGATTTTGTACAGATCAGTACAGAAGGTACAAAAGCTTCAGAAGACTTTTCATTTAATGAGCAATTGGATTATATTTATACTTACAGTCCAGAAATACAAACTATGTACCACGAACATCCTAGTTTTCTGCGTGATAAAAGCGTGAGCGCTAATTTGTATTATGAAGATGAAGCCAGTATTGTTTTTGTAGATACCTATACGGAAGATTACAATCTACCTTACGAGCAAATGGAAATCGCTTTGTTGGATAAAAAAACTAATGATGAAACTCAAATGATTGTCGATATTCCTGAGTATGAAAAATATGATGACATTTACATTGAAAACGTTCAAAAAAGCGGCGAAGAAGTAATGGTTTTTACTGTGAATTACTTTGATGATCAGCAATATGCGGAGCTGCACGTTTATCGAGTAGATTTAGCAACTGGAACAGTGATAGAAGATCAAATTATCCAGCCGGCAGCAGGCGAAACGGGAGCAGATTATTCTTCTATTTTACTAAATACACTTACTGGGCCACACGATTCAAAAGAAGAACGTTACATGATCTATGAAAGCAGCCTAAAAGATGAGCAGGATGTAGATACTGATGAGATACTGCTATCGGCCTACGATACAGCATCTGGTAATTTGAAAGAGCTAACAGTTCCAAATGAATTGAAAGAATTACCTTTATATCCAGCCATGACGGTTCATGAATCATCTATCTATTACACGAATGCTGTGGAAAATGGGTTTGAGGTCAGTCGATTTGATATTGAAGCAAATGAGGTTGCAGAAACACAGTTTGTTAGTCTGCCAAGTGAAGTGATGACGAATTTTACTTCACAGACATACTATGAAGAAGAAGCCTTTTCAACTTACATTGATGAAAACGTCATTTATTATGTCAGTGCCGTAAAAGAAAATTCAGGACAAGACATTGCAATCGTAGCTGCAGACTTTAATACAGGAAAAGTATTGTATGACGGAAAAATTATTGATGCACCTGAAATGAATGAGTCATTTAAAGATAATTTGTTGACCATTGATTGGATTTATTTTAACTAAACGTAGGAAAGAAGCTGGGACAATAACTTATTTTTCCTAGACTAAATAAAAAAAGAATGTTCCTTTTCTCCTTTCTTAAGGGAGAAAAGGAACATTCTTTTTTATAGAACCATTCAAAGGTGGATTATTGTTCCAGCTCTCTTCTCATTGAAAAGATTTTAGGTCAGCACAGGTAATAACACTGAGATAAACGGCCTTTAGCTGACTTGTGGGGAACATTCTGGTGCTCACAAGTCAGCTATAAGAGATAAACCTGACTTACGCCTCAGATTTTCAGCTCCACAAGTCAAGAAAGGAAGAGTTACCTGACTTACCACGATGATTTTAAGACCCACAAGTAAAGTAATAGGCTCCCCCTTAGTAAGCACGAGACGAATCGAGTAAAAGCAGAGTTGCCAAAAAAGTAATCCCCCTTACTTTAATTTAATATAGATAGAAACACACACTCCCAAAACTATCGAACAAAATAGTTCATAGTTTTGGGAGTGTGTGTTTGAGAGTCCTTTTGTTTTAGTATATTTCAGTTACTAGGAGGTTTGTCCCAGTTGTTTTAGTTAGCGGGTTGCACCATTCAAGAATGGGTTGGTGTCAATTTCTTCTTGAACAGTTGTCGCGTCGCCATGTCCCGGGAACAAAACAGTATCGCCTGGGAGCGGCATGATGTATTTGCGAATACCGTCTATCAAGGTTTCATGACTTCCATATGGAAAATCAGTCCGGCCTACACTGCCTTTGAAAATAACATCTCCGACAATCGCAAACCCGTGATCTTTGAAAATGAAAATAGTGCTTCCAGGCGAGTGCCCTGGAACGTGCTGCATTTCAAAGGTGAATTCGCCGATAGAATAATTGCCCATTTCTTCCAAATGAACATCAGCTGGTTTGGTAGAGATCACGTCTTCGATTTCTGGATGGCGTCCTGAGCCGTTTTGTGCGGGGTCTACTAACCATTCCTTTTCGATAATGTGTTGATACACTGGTATGTCATAAGTATCTCTGATGTCATTTAATGCTCCGATATGATCGTAATGCGCATGAGTCAAAACAATCGCGATCGGGTTCAAATCGTGTTCTTTCACGATATTTTTAAGTGTTTCAGGTTCTGCACCCGGATCGAAAATAAGCGTCTCTCGATTGTTGTCGCCCACTAGAAAATAGCAATTTTCTTGGATCGATCCAACGGTTGCTCCATATAAATCCATGTTGTTGCCTCCTCATTCTATTTATGTCTAGTATAAAGTATTTTTGAAAGATTGTCTTACACAAAGAGTGCAGGATAGTAAGGAAGCCTATTGAACTTAAGAAAAGCAAAATCAATTGCCGAAGCTTGCTAGGCATCTGAAGCAGACACTTTTTTCAAGAAGTTTATTCAATAATGAGAATTTTGAAAGGAATTCCCGACGAGTTAGTGCTAAGATAGTTAAAAGACTGATTTTTAGTAAGGAAGGGGATTTTTATGAAATTAAGTGTTTTAGATCAAGCTCCGGTGACTCAAGGAAACACAGCAGCAGACGCGCTGTTAAAAGCAGAAGAACTGGCTGTATTAGCTGATGAATTGGGGTACACACGGATGTGGATGGCGGAGCACCATGGGACTGAAAACTACGCCAGCTCGGCACCCGAGATTACGCTAGCTTATTTAGCGGCCAAAACTAAAAATATTCGCCTAGGTACAGGCGGGACAATGATGATGCATTATTCACCCTTGAAAATGGCAGAAGTCTTCAAAACGTTGAGTGCATTTGCTCCAGGACGGATCGATTTTGGTGTAGGGCGTGCTCCAGGTGGAGATCACGCATCCATGTTTGCGTTGGCGCAAGGAAATCGACCTCAGTTGGATAATATGTATGAAAAATTAGATGTGGCGCTGGAATTAATAAATGATCTAAAGCCTGCAGATAATCTGTACAACAAAACAATCGCTGCTCCTAGCGGTATTGTACTGCCTGAAGCTTGGTTGTTGGGTTCTAGTGGAAGCAGCGCTGTGCAAGCCGGCCGGAAAGGGATCGGTTATTCTTATGCACAGTTCTTTACAGGAGTGATGGAAAAAGCTGTGTTAGATCAGTATCGACGCAATTTCGAACCTAGTGCTTTCATGGAAAAATCCGAAATCAATGTAGCTTATATGGTCACCGCTGCAGAAACTACGGAAGAGGCGGAATATGAAGCATTGCCGCAAGACTTGGTTCGCTTATGGATGTCTCAAGGAAAAATGGGACCGATTTTAACACCCGAAGCAGCACAAAATTACCCTTTGAGTGAAGTGGACCGCCTGAATATTTTAGATGGTCGCGCTCAGCACATCGTAGGTTCGGCTAAAGAAGTGGCAGCGAATCTGATGCAGCAGCAAGAACACTATGGTTTTGATGAAGCCATGATCTGCAGTATCCCTCACTCACAAGAGAAACGGTTGGATACGTATCGTTTGTTAGCAAAGGAATTGCTGTAACGAAAGAGTTTACTAAAAATTTTGACTTGTTTAACAAGGAAATCTGTAGTATCCTAATGCTATCTTTTGGGGAATGAATGTCTCCCTAAGCAAACTGCTTAAACCGCTTGATAAAGCTGATGACTTCTGCGCATAGGCCGCAGTCTGTCTTCAGCTTTTTTTGCGGGATGCAAGAGGTAAGCAATAAAAATAGCCGTTGTTTTGAAAGGAATAGAAAATGAACAAATATCTATCGGAATATAAAGAAATTGGACTTTATGCGATTCTGGCCATCTTTATTGGCCTAGTAGTGGGCATATTAGATACCTTATTTGGGAGAGTATTGCTTATGATCAGTGCCTTTCGGGACAGCCACTTTGTGTACCTGATTCCATTCCTGCCTTTAGCAGGTTTATTTATTGTATCTATGTACAAAAAAATCGGAAAGAATACCCAGAAAGGTATGAGTTTGGTTTTTGCAGCTGGAAATGAAGAGTTGCGGGAAATCCCGAAGCGTATGATTCCGTTGACCATCATCGGCACTTGGATCACCCATTTATTTGGCGGGAGTGCCGGTCGCGAAGGAGTGGCAGTCCAAATTGGAGCGACCTTTTCGCATGCAATCGGTCGCAACATACCCTATAAAAATGCCTCAAAAATAATGTTGATCACAGGAATGGCAGCCGGATTCGGCGGTTTGTTTGAAACGCCATTTGCAGCTACATTTTTTGCCTTAGAGGTATTGGTAGTAGGAAAACTAGAGTATTTAGCATTATTTCCTGCTTTAATTGCTGCTTTGGTAGCCAGTTCTGTCTCGCATTTTTTAGGGCTGGAGAAATTTTCAGTCCACTTAGAATCCTCTGTGAGTATGGACGGTCAAACGATTTTAAAAATGATTCTTTTAGGGATTTTATTTGGCGTAGTCGGCGGTTTGTTTGCCTACTTGCTGGGCTATGCGAAGCAATATATTGGAAAGAAAATACCGGACTTGAGCAAACGGATTTTCTTCATAGGTCTGCTGCTCAGTGTGCTGCTCTTCATTCTCCATCTGGAAAGATATTCAGGTTTGGGAACAAATCTGATCGCCGCCAGTTTTGATGGAGGCAGTATCTACAGCTATGATTGGATCATCAAATTTCTATTGACCATTCTAACTTTAGCGGCAGGGTTTCAAGGAGGAGAGGTTACGCCACTCTTTTCTATTGGAGCTAGTTTAGGAGTTTGGCTGGCGCCGTTATTCGGCTTGCCGATAGAATTCGCGGCTGCTTTAGGGTATGCAAGTGTGTTTTCTTCTGCTACAAACACCCTCATTGCACCAGCTTTGATCGGTGCAGAAGTTTTTGGATTTGATTACCTTCCGTACTTTCTGATCACCGTTAGTATTTCCTATGTGTTCAATGGAAATCATTCCATTTATGGAGGACAAAAAACCATTTTTTAACTGAAAAAGTTCTACATCATTTGACGTTGGTAAGCGGAAAAAAATTTAATTGTAAACGTTTAAAAAGTCTCATTCCTAGAAATTTTTGGAGGAATATGGGGTTGCTTATAACCATGAAAGAGGATGCAATGGGAATTACTTAGCGTTAGGCTTTAGCCGTTACGCTAAATTTGACGCTTGCAAGCCTTGAGACGCGGTTTTCGGCTCAAGGCGTTCCCATGGTTCTCCACGAGCTACACCGTAGGCTGGAAAAAATTTCTTTACCAACGCTAGAAGATGAAGATCCACTGAAAAAGGCTCTGAGAACAAAACATTCTCAAAGCCTTTTCATCATTTTATTTTGTAGCGCCTTCTGTAATCCCTTGGATAATGTATTTTTGCAGGAACATATACAGCAGTATGATAGGAATGATCGCCAGTACCAAACCAGCTAAGGCTAATTCCCATTGAATCGTGTACTGTCCAAAGAAGTAGTACATTTGCAAGGGAATGGTGTACATGCCGTCTTTATTGATGACCAGTGAAGGGAGCAAGTAATCATTCCAAATGCGAATGGAATTCAAGATAATAACCGTCACTGTCGTTGGTTTCAGTAGCGGGAATACCACGCGCCAAAAGATTTGAAAAGGATTGGCACCGTCTAAAATGGCTGCTTCGTCCAAGGATTGCGGCACTGACCGTAAAGCTCCAAAATATAAGAAGATAGACATACTGGAACCGAAACCTAAGTTCATAAAAGTCAGTCCCACGCGATTCAGCATATCAAATCTTCCGAATAAACTGACCAAAGGAATCATCAACGACTGAAAAGGGATCAGCATTGTAATCGCACAAATAAAATAAATCACGGAACTCATTTTTCCTGGATAGCGAGATAAGGCATAAGCTGCCATCGAAGAGAACAAGACGACCACGATGATACTAGCTACGGTGATCATCAATGAATTCATAAAACTGCGCGTATAATCTAAACTTTCATACGCTCTAGGGTAATTTTCTGTGGTCAATAGTTCTGGCCAAAATAAGGTGTTGGTAAAAATTTCTCTTCGGGTTTTAAAGGAGTTGATGAAAATCAATACGAAAGGATAAATCCACGTCAGAGAAACTACTGTACCTAGAATAATGACCAGCCATTTATGCATTTTTTCTGTTTTCATAGGTCAATTTCTCTCTTTCGTGTGTAATAAACTTGCGTTAACGAAATGGCCGCTACCAATAACAAGTAGACGATCCCTTTAGCTTGGGCATATCCTTGCTGGTACTGGAAGAAAGCCGTGTTGTAGATATTCATAGCTACCATCTCGGTAGAACCAAAGGGAGCACCATTCGTCAAAGCCAAGTTTTGATCGTAGACTTTGAACGCATTTGCCAAAGTTAAAAACAAGCTGATCGTAAAAGCGGGAGCCAGCATCGGTAGTTTGATTCGCCAGAATGTCTGCCAAGTGCTTGCACCGTCAATGGAGGCCGCTTCATTGATGTCGCCCGGAATGCTGTTTAAAAATGAAATGTAAATGATCATGATATAGCCGCTCATTTGCCATAAGAACACGATAACGAGTCCCCAAAATCCAGTCGTTGTATCTGCCAGCCAACTGCTGAAAAAACTAATGCCGGTCAATTGGGCGATGCCTTCGAAGGCTTTGACAAAAATAAATTGCCAGATAAATCCAAGAATGATCCCCCCGACTAAATTGGGCATGAAAAAGATCGTTCGAAACAAGTTGCTGATTTTTCCTGTCCGCTGCGTCACTAAAAGAGCCATACTCAACCCAATGACATTAACGCCAATAACAGAAACGACCGCAAACTTGACCGTAAACCAAACGCTGCTTAAAAATTGGTTGTCATTCAATAAGCGGGTGTAATTTTCTAGACCGATAAAGTTCATCGTGTATCCGTCAGAATCCGTAAAGGAAGTATAAATCCCATAAAGTAGAGGGATGAAGATGACTAAAGATACTGCTAATATGCTTGGGAATAGAAATGCCCAATAAAAATACTTTTCATTTTTTCGTTTCATTCTGTTGTTCGCCCCTTTTACCTTTAGGATAAGTTATTGCGAAAAAGAAAGAGAAATAGAAGAAAAGTTCTTCTATTCCTCGGTTGCAATGTCTAGCGCATTTCTGCAAATCGATTAGAAGTATTGGTTTCAAATTCATCCCAGCTGATGTCGCCGTTCAAATATTTTTGATATTCTGGGAACAATACTTGTTGGAACCAACCATCTGGATATTGTTTGTGCGTCATCGCGCCAGTCTCGCCATCCAGTAATGCTTGATAGATTTGTTGAGAAACCGTGTCGCTGATAGCTTCCACATCGTAACCTTCCTGTGCCGGCACGAATTCAAATTCTTCCAAGACTGCTGTTTGGCCTTCTTCAGAAGTGTACATCCAGTCTAAGAATGCTTTTGCTTCTTCCACAACAGCTTCGTCTAGATTCTTGTTGATTCCAATGTACCAAGGAGCTCCGGCGATGATTTTACCGGTGGTATCGTTTTCGCCAAATACAGGCAAAATGCCCATTTTATTGGCGGCGAATTCAGGATCAATACCATTCAAAGTAGGGACGATCCAGTTTCCCTGGTGCACCATAGCAACTGCATCGTTGATAAACAGTTCTTCCACAGAACGACTGTAATCAATCGTTAAAATAGGCTGTACATTGTACTGATTGAACAAGTCAGTGTATTTTTGCATTTGATCGCCATATTCCCAATTTAATTCAGTCGCACTGTAGCTTTCCAAAATACTGTTGTTGAATTCAGGCGAAGTAAAGTTGGCTGAGAATTGGTTGGCGATATAATTTTCAGCGCCGCTGAAGGCAAACACTGCATCAATACCCAACTCTTCTTTTTGACTGTCCAAAGTTTCTACAGCGGTTACAAAATCATCATAGCTTTGAATACCTTCAGGGTCGACACCCGCTTGTTCGAAGATTTCTTTGTTGTACATCCAGCCGAATCCTTCGATATTCATCGGGATTCCTAAAGGCACCCCGTCAATCGTTCCACCTTCCAGCATGCCTTCGATCACTGTATCGCTCATTTCCAATTCCGTCACATCCAGCAATGAATCGCTATAACGTTCTACTTCCGGCAAACCGCCTAACATCATTAAAGCCGGCTCATCTCCAGAAGAAAATTTCGCTTGCAGAGCTGCAGAACCTTCTCCGCTTCCTACTGTTGTAATGTTGACGCGAACATCAGGATTTTGTTCTGTATAACTAGCTGCTAAGGCTTCTAATTGAGTGGTAATCTCCGGCTTTTGGCTGAAGAATTCCACGACTACTGCCTCAGAATCACTGCCTGCGTTATCACCTGAACCTCCGCCACAAGCGGCAAGAACGGCAGCTGTGCTTAAAAGTGCTAAAGATAGTTTGATAGTTTTTTTCATGATGAAATTCCCCCCTTTGATTATGTAAAACTGTCCAAATGAACTCTTAGACAAGAAATAATCTGTATCTCACTGGTGTTTGATAAAGCTCCTTTCTGACTAAATGTTGGATAATCAGAAGCTAGACTGAGTAGAGAAAGTGCGTGGTGTAAAAGTTGAAACAAACTTGTTAAATAAATTTTAGCAGACTTGTATGCGTATTCAAAACAATATGGATTTTTGCAGATAACAGCTTGCTTAAAGTTGATTTGAAAGCTAAAATAAGCTAAACGAAACTGTTTTCATAAATTAAGAGAACGAGTTACAGGAGAAAAGTATGCCAAAAATGATTTTCTTTGATATTGACGGAACTTTAGTGACACACAACAATTCGATTCCAGCTTCTACCAAAGCGGCGATCCGGAAATTAAAACAAAACGGCATTGTCCCGGCCATTTCTACGGGAAGACCGCTCACCTTGATGCAAGAAGTGGCGAATGAATTAGAAATTTGTACATTTATCGCGATGAATGGGCAATATGTGGTATATGAAGGAGAAGCGATTTATCAAAATCCGCTGCCTCAAGAGTCGATTGCGCGGCTAATGAAAACCGCTCAAAAGCGTAAACAAGGCATAGCTTTTTGCGGAAGCGAAAAGATCACCGGGAATTCAATGATTCTGTTGGCCAATAGAGGTTTCGTAAAGTGGCTGCGACCCTTTTTTTCGAAGATGGCTCCAAAAAGTGCTTTAAGACTGGTCAATCGCCGTTTTTCTGCCAAGCCGATTCAACCAACGGATTATGAAGATCGCCCGATTTACCAGTGCATTTTGAATGCCCCGGAATCCGATGACGCTTTTTATGCCAAAGAGTTTCCAGAGTACACCTTTACGCGATCGAATCCTTATTCTGTCGACGTCATCAGCAAAGGCGGCTCAAAAGCAGTCGGTATTCAAAAATTGTTGGAGCATATTGAAGGCACTCTTGAAGATACCGTTGCTTTTGGAGATGGATTGAACGATATGGAAATGATCCAATACGCCGGAATCGGGGTAGCCATGGGGAATGGCAGAGTAGAGTTGAAGAATTTAGCTGATTTGGTCACCGACACTGTTTGGAATGACGGGATTTACAAAGGATTGGACGCATTGGGTTTGCTTTGACACATTGAAATGCAACTAAAACCAGCTGCTTCTTCGTGAGCAGCTGTTTTTTTTATCGCAAGTAACGGGCCTGTCACTACCTTGTACCAACTGCCAGAGACGAATCATTTGGTTTTATCTAAGCGTCACTATATAATAAGCTTAACAAATGATAACGTATACAATTCCGCTCTTTTGCAAGCCGATAAAAAGGTTGGGAAGAGTTTTTTTCTTCTAAAAATACATCTTCGATCAAGCAGCAACCAAACTAACTCATATTTCTAAGTGTATCAAATCAACAAGAATAATTTTATAGGAGGGTAAGATGATGAAAAAGAAATTAGGGGTACTTTTTTTTGGATTGTTTAGCGCATCTTTATTAGCAGCATGTACGGGCGGGCCAGAAGCCAACCCTGAAGATTTTGCTAGTGGAGACGACAATACCATCACTGTATGGGCTTGGGATACAAACTTCAATATTCCTATCGCAGAGAAAGCAGCTGAATATTACAAACAAGCCGGCCATGAAGATGTGACCGTCAATGTTGTCGAGATGTCTAACGAAGATACCAAACAAAAATTGGTTTCAGGATTTACTTCAGGAGTATCTGAAGGATTGCCCGATATTATGCTGATGGATGATTACGACGTACAAAACTACATTACGAATTACGAGGGTAAATTTGCTGAATTGTCTAGCGAGATTGACTTTTCACAATTTGCCGAATACAAAGTAGAAAATGCTACGAAAGATGATGGTGTTTAGGCTATTCCGTTCGATTCTGGTTCAGCTGGTTTGTATTACCGCACAGATTACTTGGAAGAAGCGGGATATACACCGGAAGCTATGCAGGATTTGACGTGGTCTGAATTTGTGGAGATTGGGAAGGATGTCAAAGAAGCAACCGGCAAATGGTTCGTGGCATTTATTCCAAACAGAGGAACTCATTACATTCAAATGGCCATGCAATCTGCAGGTTTATGGTACTTTGATGAAAATGGAGAGATTTACTTGAAAGACAATCCTGCTGTACGTGAAATGGCGGAAATTTTGAAAGCCATCGAAGAAAACGAACTGGCCAAACCGGTAGATTATTTTGCTCCTGAAGGTATTGGAGCTGTTACGAGCGGAGAGGTGGCAGCTGTCAATTCAGCGATCTGGTTCTCAGCTACGATTCGTTCTGCAGAAGACCAAGCGGGCAAATGGGCATATACAAACGTGCCGCAACTGGAAACAGTCGATAACGCCACTCCTTATTCGAACTTAGGAGGAGCCAGCTGGGTCATTTTAGAAGACTCGCCGAATAAAGATCTGGCCATCGATTTTATGAAGACACAATTTGCCGGGAATGATGAATTCTATCAAGATATTTTAGTTGAAAACGGCGCCGTAGGAACTTATTTGCCCTCACAAAGTGGAGAAGCTTACCAATTCGAAGACCCGTTCTTCAATGACGCTCCAATATACAAAGACTTCTCGGACTGGATGGCTGAGATTCCGGGAGTGGATTATGGAAACAATACTCAAGCTGCTGTAGATGCTTTGCGTTCTGTGCTGCAGGACTACTTTGACGGCAATTTAACACTAGACGAAATGCTGGAAAAAGCGGAAGAAAACTATACGATGCAAGTTGGAGAATAATTAAAACTACTGGATAGGGTGAAAGGGGAGATGAAGATGAAGGCTCATCCGAAAGAAAAACGCATTCGCCGTCAAAAACAAGACGTCTGGAAATTTATCGTTTTTGCAGTTGTGTTAAGCAGCATCTTCCTTCTTTATCCTATTTTTTATTCCCTGTACCTTTCACTGCACAGCATGCAAGGCCTGCAGTCGGTATTTGTAGGATTTGGGAATTATCTACGGATGTTTCAAGACGATATTTTTTTAAAAGCCTTGATGAATAATTTTACTTTCTTGATTTTCCAGGTGCCTATTATGGTAATTTTAGGCTTATTGATGGCTTTCCTGTTGAACACGCCTAACCTAAAGGGCCGTACTTTTTTCAAATTAGCTCTGTTCTTGCCTTGTGTGACGTCTCTGGTGTCTTATGCGGTATTGTTTAAAATGATGTTTCAAATCGGAGGGATCGTCAACAACGCTTTACTGGGTATCGGGATCGTTCAAAACCCCATTGACTGGTTAAACAGTCCTTTCTGGGCAAAAGTGACCGTCATTATTGCACTTTGCTGGCGTTGGACAGGATACAATATGATTTTTTATCTGGCGGGTCTGCAAAATATCTCAGACGACACGTTGGAAGCAGCGGATATTGATGGTGCTAACGGCTTCCAGAAATTTTTCCAAGTCGTTATCCCACAATTGAAACCAGTGATCGTTTTTACCACCATTACTTCAACGATCGGGACCATTCAATTATTTGATGAAGTTGTCAACTTAACTGGCGGCGGTCCCTCGAATGAGACATTGACTGCAGCACAATTGATCTACAATCATTCCTTTATTTATACGTCCAACTTTGGCTATTCAGCTACATTATCTTGGGCGTTGGTAGTGATCATCGCTGTCTTGTCGATTATTCAATTGAAAATATCTAACCGAGACTAACATTTGCCAATGAAAGGGGAGGAGGAAAGATGAAAAAATTAACCAGTGTATTGAAATATGCCTTTCTGATCATCAGTTCCTTTATTTCGATTTTTCCTTTTTATTGGATGATTGCAGGTGCTACCAATACGACCAATCAAATCGCAGAAGGAAAACTGAGTTTTGGAAATCAGTTGTGGGTCAATTTGCAAGGATTACTGGGTGCATACAACATTCCGCTGATTATGTGGAACTCGCTGAAGATCTCGGGCATTACCGTTGTTTTCAGTTTATTGGTCACCTCGCTGGCAGCTTTTGGCTTTGAAAAGTTTAAAACTAAAACAAGTGAATGGATCTACACCGTCATCTTACTGTTTATGATGATTCCACTGGCAGCGCTCGTTATTCCGCTGTTCAAGATCATGGCCGGCTTGCAATTGGTCAACCAACATTTGGCCATCATTCTTCCGGCGGTCAATAATCTATTCCTGATTTTCTTTTTCAGGCAAAGCTTCAAATCTTTTCCAAATGAAATCATCGATGCCAGTAAAATAGAAGGTGCCGGCAATTATGCGATTTTCTTCCGAATCGTTTTTCCCATGATGAAATCTACTTACGCTGCGGCCGCTATTTATGCGTTTATGAATTCTTGGAACAGTTACTTGTTGCCCTTGATTTTCTTGCAAACAGAAAACAAGTACACCATGACATTGCTGATTTCCAGCTTGTCTTCCGCTTCTTACATAGCTAATAACGGTATGCAAATGATCGCCATCGTCATCGCCACCATACCGACCTTGATCTTATTCTTGTTTATGCAAAAAGGGTTTGTGAAAGGGATGACGGGGTCGCTGAAGATGTGATTGTTTGTATTGGGATAAGAAAAAGCGAGAGCTAGGGGTGGTGTTCCAAAAATTGATTTTGGAATCATATACCCTGGCCTCTCGCTTTTTTTGTTTGTAGTGAGTTTTTTATAAAACCTCAAAATGCATGCATAATTTCGAATGCTATGACACGAAATCATGTATTGAATACTCCTAACAAAAAAGAACCCCATTCGCATAGAATTCTCGATACATGATTTTATACAATTTCATGTATCGTATGTGTAAAATATAGAGTATTAATTACTTACTTCTGAGATATAATAACAATAACTAAATGAGTAACTATTGAATTCAATTGGAGGTCCTAATGAAATTAAATCTATTGAAGTTTAAGGAAGATGATTTTGACTATTATTATCAACTTGTTTCAAATGATCGTGTTATGTCTCAAATCACTGAAAGAGCTATTCCCTATGAAGAAGCCAAAACAAATTTCCAAAAATTAGTAACCTATAATAAAAAAAAATAACAATTATGGTTCATACAAAATATCTATAGATTTAGATCAAAAATTTATTGGACTTGCTCATTTAACTTTAAATGAAAAACAACCTAACGAAGCAGAAATAGGCTATATGATACTTCCAAAATATTGGGGAAGAGGTTATGGAACTGGTGTAGCAAATCAATTAATTGAGATAGCAAGTCGACTAGGGTTAGAGAAAATACAAGCTATCATTGATCCAGAAAACGTTGCTTCTAGAAAAATATTAAGTAATCAAGGTTTCATATCTGAAATTGTATGTGAAATTGACGGATTGCCTGGAGAAATATTAAGTAAAAAATTATAGTTTTCATGTAAAAGCGTGAGTAGTAAAAGACTTTTGCTAGCAAGGTTTTTACTACTCACTCTTTTATCTAATTTAGTGTATTAGATCTTTTTACTTGAACCTAACGTTACGTAACGGTATATGGTAATTGTAGGGAGTGAAGATATGAAAAATTTAACTGGAAAAAAATTTTTAACAGCTAATAAAACAGTTCGTATTTATAAAGTAGAAATCCCTTGTGCCTCTGTCCCTTCTCATGTCACTAATTATTCTAATGATGAATTTAAACTATTCTGTACAAAGTTGCTAATTAGTGGGTGTTCAATGAAAGGGCTACTCAATGACTATCAACGTATTAGCATCCGAATGAAATTTCCAGGAACTTCAAATACAATTTCTATTAGTATTGAGGGCAGTGGTTTTGTAAACATTTTAGCTTCAGAACGTTTAGCGAGTTTAGAAACATCTGTAAATAAATTAATGAGGAAAAAAGAAGCTATATTAACCGCAACGCAAGGAAGCAATAACTTTGGGCAATCTACTAGCACAATTCCATTTAATGAAACTGATCCTGATAAGATAATTCAGCATTATTTTCAACAAAGCGAACAGATTGATACTGCGTTTTACACTCATTCTTTTAAAGGACATTGGATAGGATATATGGTTCAAGCATTACCTGGTGCAGACGTTGGAGAAGTTGAAAAGATTATAAGTAATCTAAAATTCTCTCACTCAGAAGGTCATTTGCAACAGTTTGAAGCAGATTGGCTATTCCTCACAAATTTCTTTTTCACTACAGAATGTTATTGTACAAAAGAAATGTATGGACAACTTTTATTGTCTTGGTCACACACTGACCTAATTGATTCAATTGAAAATAAACGTTCAGAAGAAACGGTTTGTACAAGTTGTGGGAAAAAATATCACTATACTCCAGAGGAATTATCGTTATTACTAGGAAGGGGAAAGTATAGCTCATGAAAGAAACATTTAGAATTGGAGAATTATCAGAAATGACTGGAGCTTCGATACGCACACTCCATTATTACGATGAAATAGGACTTTTAAAACCGTACAATATTACAGAATCCAATCATCGTATTTATGATATCACTAACTTAGAGCAACTCTATATTATTTTAGGTTTAAAAGAATTAGGATATTCATTAGATGAAATTAAAACAATTATTCTGAAAGATAAAATTTATCTTTCAGAGTACGTATATGTACAACGTGCTTTATTAGAAAAGGAAATCTCTTCACAACAAAAAAAACTAGATAACCTGTTAAATTTTGAAAAAACATTAGCAGACTATACCGCTATTGACTCTACTCTACTTGCAGAATTACTTACCTTTTATCGTACCAATGCACATTCTCATTTTACGATTCAAGAATTTAATTCAATGCGAACTTTAGTAACAGAAAAAGATAGTTGGAAAGAACATTATTCTGAATGGTCTAAATTTATAACTACTTTAGAAGAAGCCTATAAAGAAAAATTTCCTTCTACCCATCCTAAAGTAATTTATTGTAAGACATATTGGAAAAAATTAATATCAATGACTGATAAAGAACTACCAAATGTATACGAAAAGACAGGTTATTTTCATGCTGAAGAATCGTCTAAAGATCTTTCATTCGGTTTAACAACAGAGTTATACGTATATTTATTAAGACAAATGAACGAGGATGTCTGAATGAACGTCAAAAATAGGCTAGGACAAAAGGGCTCTCAAAAAATACACTCCCACTACTGAACAAAATAGTTCATAGTTTTGGGAGTGTATTTTTCTATATCTCTATCAAAATAAACAAAAGTGGGACTATTTTTTCACAAAAGAACCTTATCAAATCATTTTTTTGTATACATGACTTTATGTAATTTCATGTATTAAGATGATTTAGAAAACCGACAGTACGCCATACATTAAGAAAAACTCAATAAGAGCTCCTACTATCGCCAAGCTAGATTTTTCTAAGTTCATTCTCTTCCTGTTTTGTGTTTTCGGATCATTTCTTACTTCTCTATTGTCCATATAATCTAAGATTTTTTTATAGGTTTTTAGATTTTCTTTATCTTGGATCTTTTGAAGTTTAATAGCAGCATTGACCATGATTACTATAAAAGTAACTGGCAAAATCAAAGAAAAATCGCCCCAGTATTTAAATAAGGATGCAGTAATGAGGGTTAAAACAAATGATCCTATAATAACCAACATTAATTGATTCATCTTAGCAATAGTTACTTCTCTTTTCATCTTATCGTCATCTCCTTTAATCAATTCGTCTAAGGAGATATTAAAATAATTGCTTAAAAGTAACAGACTTTGTAGATTTGGATAACTTTTAGGTGTATACTTAATTTAGATAAAGTAACTTTAAAAGTTACTTTTTAAAGAAGGTGAATAATTTTGAGTGAATTTACGATTGCAGTACATGGGTTGGTCTATTTAGGTCATAACAATTCAATTTTTACCAGTGAAGCATTAGCTGAGAACATTTGTACGAATCCAGTTCGTGTTCGCAGAGTTCTGGCAAAATGCCGAAAAAAAGGATTAGTTCAAACAAAAAAAGGTGTGCATGGCGGATACTTTCTAACCGATAATTTAGAAGCTATCACTTTAAAAAATGTTTATGAGGCGATAAAGATCCCAATTATCCAAAATACTTGGCATTCAGGTTATATCAATGAACAATGTATGATTTCGTCTGGTATGTCAGAAGCTATGGATGATCTTTATGATGAGCTGAATAAAGATGCAGTAGCAAAACTAGCAACTATTACATTAAAAGATATGGAAGTAAAATTATATGCAATACAAAATGAGAGGGGCACTAAAATATGAATGAGTACACTACAGACGTAGCCATTATTGGATTTGGTAAAGCAGGAAAAACATTAGCAGGTGCTTTAGCTAAAAAAGGAAAAACCGTCACTGTGATTGAAAAATCAGCTAAAATGTATGGTGGAACTTGTATTAATGTGGGATGCTTACCGACTAAATCGTTGACACATAGTGCAAAAATTATTGATCAATTATCAGAATTTGGCATTGAGCGAAATCCTGAGATTAACAACCAGTTTTTCAAACAAGCCATGGACTATAAAACTGAATTAGTAACCAAATTAAATAAAAAAAACTACCATAAAATTGCTGATTTAGATAACGTAACAGTCTTAGACGGTTTTGCTCACTTCAAAGATGACCATACTTTGTTAGTGGATACAGATACAGAAACGCTACAAGTTACGGCTGCTAATATCATTATTGGAACTGGATCTACGGCTGTTATTCCAGATTTTGAAAACAAGCAAAACAGTCCACACATCCACACAAGTGAAGAAATTTTAGAGCTAACAAATCTGCCAAAAAAACTAGGTATTATCGGAGCTGGTCCAATTGGATTAGAATTCGCTTCTTATTTTGCTGAATTTGGTTCTGAAGTAACCGTTTATCAATTCAATGACTCATTATTGCCACGTGAAGATAAGGATGACGCAGCAGCTATTTTGGAAAGATTAGAAGAATTAGGGGTAACTATTGAATTTAACGCTCAAGCTAAACGTGTTCAAGATACGGATAATGGTGTACGTTTAACATTTGAACAAAACGGCGAAGAAAAATCTGCTGAATTAAATGAAATTTTAGTTGCTACTGGCCGTATTCCTAACACAAATAAATTAGATATTGAAAAGGCTGGCGTGGCGCTCGGCGCTCGTGGAGAAATCAAGGTAAACAAGCACTTGCAATCTTCTGTTGAACACATTTGGGCAGTGGGCGACGTTAAAGGTGGACCACAATTCACTTATATTTCTTTGGATGACTACCGTATTGTTTTGCCTCAATTGCTAGGAGAAGAATCCAACTATAATTTAGAAACGCGTCGTGTTTATCCTACAGCAACATTTGTGGATCCAACATTTGCACGGGTAGGCTTTAATGAAAAAGAAGCAACTGAAGCTGGTAAAAATTATAAAGTTGCTAAGATGCCCGTTGCTGCTGTTCCTAAAGCTCAAGTATTGCGTGAAACAAGCGGCTTTTTGAAAATATTAGTTGATCCAGAGACTGACCTTATATTAGGCGCAAGCTTCTTCAGCTACGAAGCTCACGAAATGATCAACTTAATTGCATTAGCAATTAATGAAAATATTTCATATAAGAGTTTACGAGACGGTATTTATACTCACCCTACAATGAGTGAATCCATGAATGATTTACTTGAAATGATTTAACTTAAATTTAACCACAAAAGAGGCTGGGACAAAATAAAATGGACCTTATAGAGATCTATTTTTCAGAGTCCACTCTATAGGAGTCATTTTACACTATTCACCTCCTATTCATTATTACTTATAACAGATAAGAGGTGAATATCATGCCCTCACTAGACGTTTATGTACCAATTAATAACTCTATTTTAGTACTTGTTGAAGAAATAAAAGAGTGTCTATAAAATCGTATAAACTAATTTATATAAGAGATTCCGGAAAACATCGTGTGCGATATAAAAATAAATTCTATCAAATATAGAACTTACCCAAATCTTTAAGCCCATCATAGCGTAAGTTTCATATCTAAAAAGAGAAGATTGGATTTATTGAGTAAATTAATCATGCAAATATAACATTACCGTTACTATATCGCCACCGCTTTTCCCTATCGCGTCTCTAATTTCCTTATTGATTGAGATGATCTTATCTTCATCTTTCCTTGGAGCCAAATAAATGTTTTTCACTTCAAAATCGTCAATTGTACCAGATACTTTTAAATGTCCCCATCTCCCTTTATTATCAGCTGTTCCTGGTGGTCTAAGGTGATAAGTCCATGATCCAAATCCCTCTTTGTAATGTAATTTGAGTTTCTGATTGTCAATTATTTTTATCATTTAAATAGCCCCATTTCTCATTCACTTTATCTATAGTTATGATACATGAAACTATCTAATTTCATGTGTTAAAAAAATGTAAGGAACTTGATATCAATAAAAATTATCATACAAATGTAATACCAATATTATATACTAGTTTATAATAACTCATTCAGAAGTGGAGCTATGAGTGAAAAAATAAAATAAGAAAGACAGCCTTAAAATTGCTAACCAAAGATAAATAATTTCATGTTAGTTTATCGAAATAAAAATAGGAGGAGATTTTTTGAATAAATTATTAGGATTTACTATGTCCGTATTTTTTTTACTTGGATTAACAGCTTGTAGCCAATCGCCAGAAGAAAAAATATTGGGGAAATGGGAATTAAATGATGGTCGTGATGAATTAAACTATTGGGAAATAACGGAAGACGAAATAATTATAACATCAGAGTCCGGTAAACATTTATCAACTCAGGGATACATAATAACTGAATTAGAAGATACAGAAAACGAAAAATTTAGAATTGAGTTCAATGAATTAGCAAATGAAAGTATGGGGAGTTTTGAGGGTCTTGCGGATCTTTTTGACGTTTCTATTGAAGGTTATTTTAAAAATGAAAATTCAATAATTGGAACTTCATTAATGAATTCTTCGTCAATTGGGGATTTTGAACTTAATAGAGTAAAGGAAGGTGAGGCTGAAGAGATAACTTCAAAGAATGAGACTAGTTCTTCAGATGAAAAAATAAAATTATATTCTATGAGTAACCTTGAGTATTCAATTCCTGAAAATTGGACCGAAGAAATATCTGATGAAAACTTGAAATATTATTATCCTGAAGAAGCAATGCTATTGGTTTCTTATATATATTTAGATGATACTCTTTCCAATGATGAAACAAGAGAGAATTTTATAGAAGGCGTTGCTTCAGAATCTGAATCATACGATTTAATTGCTGAGTCAGAAATAACTGTAGCAGGTACAATAGCATATCAGTACGATTTTAACAGTATAATGACTGACCAGGAGTTTGAAAATTCTTTAGTTATTTTCGATCATTATGATGGAATAATGGCCTTTCAGATGTCAACTTTAGTACATTCAGATAAAGATTATAGCAATGCTTTTGAAAGCATACTGAGTTCAATAGATTTTACAGATGAGTAATGAAATTGAATTTTTTAAAACTAGAAAGAAAAAATAGTGGTTTTAACCTTGCAGAGACTGTACTTTACTAATTTTTTTTTGGAAAAATAAACCTTGATAAGTTAAAGCTCACGATACACGATTATAAGCAATTTCATGTATTGAAAGAAGTCTAGGTAACACTTTTCACCTCTTATTCGTTATTACTTATAACAGATAAGAGGTGAATATCATGCCCTCACTAGACGTTTATGTGCCAATTAATAACTCTATTTTAGTACTTGTCGAAGAAATGAAAGAGTGTCTAGAAACAAAATTTCTAATTCAGGCTACTCAACAAGAAATTATCGAAAATGCAATTGTTGCCCTAAAAACTCAACTAAATTAACTTTATATAAAGAAAAGAGGAACACTTCAACATAAGTGATCCTCTTTTCTTTATTTTTTCTACCACTAAATTTTAAAAAAGGAGCAAAAAGACTTTAAAAAGTTTTTTTAAAAGACTTATAATAGATCTAAGTAAAGGAGAGGATTTATATGGCCATGAAAATATTAGATATTCCAACATCTTCTATTTCCGAAGTAAAAAGGTCTCCTATGGAGGTCTTTCAAAAAGCTGATAAGGAAGCTGCTGGGGTTTATGTCTTTAATCGAGAAAAAGTAGCTGGAGTTATGTTGACACAAAAACAATATGAAACATTAAATAAAGAAGTTGACGGTTTATATGATCAAATTGCTGATTTAATAGCTGAAAAAAGATTACTGAATGAAAAAGTAGCTACTTTTTCTGATAGTGAAGTCCGTGGATCAATAGCAACTGAAGAACCTACTATCGACGAAGAAGATGGGTGGGAGTAAGATTTGTACCAAATTGAATGGACAGAATACTCAAAAGATGATTATGATAAGCTTGACGGAAGCCAAAAGGTTTTTGTCGATAAAGCTCTTAATCGTATTAAATTACGTGGTATGGACGCGGGTCAACCGTTACATGGCGCTTTAGCTCAGTGTAATAAAATGAAAAATAAAAAATGGGACTTCGCGTTATTTTTAGAGAAGTGCATGGTAAATTTGAAGTGATTCAAGTTGTTGTTATTGGAAAAAGAGATAAAGAAACCGTCTATAAAATCGCTGAAAATCGTATAAATTAACTAAACAAGAGCTCTAACACTATAATGAAAAGTGTTAGAGCTCTTGTTTTACAATATATGACTTTATCTAATTTCATGTATTAGTATAAATAATATTAGGGAGATGATAGTAACTATAATAAAATATTTTATATAGTATTTGTTAGAATTGTTTCTGGATGTAGCACTAATATATCAGAGGAAACTTCATTACTTAATATGATTAAAGAAAAAAGTACGTTGCCGATTACTGATGAAAAACCGCCTCAAGAAATATTTGAGGAATTAGAGCTTAAATAACTGGAATATTTGGACGTCCAATTTCACAAAAAACTTTTCCAATATAAGATATTTCCAAATAAGATTCTTGCCGAGCATATTCTCTGCCAACAACAACTGTGTAGGGCATCTTATTAATAAATCCCAGCCCTGCTAATCGTTCAATACGGTATAACTCTTGGGATGCGGTGTCTTTAATTTGACCGTTGTAAATTTTTAGAAGCATTTCCGTATCTGACAAATAGGATCGGCTCAAAGTATCTGTTAACTCTTGGAATTCCGTATAACTTAATTGTTCATTAATATAAGCCACTACAAACTTTGCTAAGATAGTTGACTTTTCAATATCTATCGTCGATTCTAAAATCAACATAATCCGTTCAACTTCTTTTTGAGATTTTTTATCACCATTTTTTATACGCTCAACAAACTTTTCTTTTTTTTCATTTATTATAGTTCCATTGTTTAATTCATGCATGAATTGTAAAGTTTGACGAATAAGATTACGATTTTTAAGCATAATCCCAGTCTTACCTATCGCCATAATTGCATTAACTATTGGTATGCCTTTAATGATTTCAGATTCAAAAAGGGTATCAAATGAAGCTTCAATCATGTCAACGCTCACATCTTTTGTACTATCATTAAAAATCGTTTCTGAAAAACTTTTCACTAGCTTATTATCTGTCTCCATAGACTACCTCCTGATAAAATAAGTAAAAAAATTTAAAATGATCTGTTACTTTTAGTATAGCAAAGATAAAATAGGCTTTGTTTAATTAATGTCTACTGAATAATAAACTATGCTTATTCTGCTGCCTTTTACAACTAATGATTGATATAATAGATGCAAGGGTTTTTTATAGGATGTTAAACAAAACCTTGCACTTTTACTGAAATGAGGA
>NZ_JBGQQW010000022.1:0-61556 GCF_045528485.1 Desemzia sp. FAM 23990 | reverse complement strand
GTTTAACTCCTTCGGAGTACCGTTCTTTAGCCTCATAAAAAAATACCACGTTGAGCATCTTATTCAATGTGGTAGGGTAAACAATTATTTTGTTTTTTAACCTGTCTACTTGACGGGGAGTGGTTCAACTTAGTCTCAATCTTATTTGTTTTATATCGATTAATGGTATAATTTGTCCAAACGTTTTTCATTATTGAATATGAGGGGGAGAAGAATGGATTTAGAATTAACCAATAAAGTTGCACTTGTAGTAGCTTCAAGTAAAGGATTGGGAAAAGCCATCGCCAAGGAATTGGCTAAAGAAGGTGCCAACGTGATGTTGACTAGTAGAACAGAAGAAACTTTACAACAAGCGGCAGAAGAAATTCAAGCTGAAGCTGCAAGTAAAGTAGCGTATTTTCCAGCTGATATTACCAAACCAGAAGATATCAGAGCATTAGTGCAAGAAACCAAGACTCAATTTGGAAAAATTGATATCTTAATCAATAATGCGGGAGGACCTCCTTCTGGAAACTTTACGGATTTTGAGGATGAAGATTGGGTAAACGCATTCGAATTGAATTTATTGAGTTACATTCGCTTGATTCGAGAAGTGTTGCCAGATTTAAAAGAAAATGGCGGAAAAATCTTAAATGTGGCGAGTTCTTCTATTAAATCAGTTATTCCAGATTTAATATTATCGAATACTTTTCGTAACGGTATCAATGGGTTAAGCAAATCATTAGCAGTAGAGTTGGCGCCTGATCATATCATGGTCAATACGATTGGGCCTGGGAGAATAGCTACGGACAGAATTCAAGTGATGGACCAAAGAAAAGCTGACGCAAAAGGAATGTCATTAGAAGAAGTCACCGCACAATCGGAAAAAGAAATTCCCATCGGTCGCTACGGAAAACCAGAAGAATTTGCCAAAGCAGCTGTATTTTTAGTTTCTGGAGCGAATACTTATGTTACTGGACAATCTATTTTAGTGGACGGCGGGATGGTAAAAGCACTTTAATAGTAAAAAAGAAAAGACTGAGGTAGAACGATTATCTCAGCTTTTTTTGTGCAGTAATAAAAAAATTTCAGCTGAATTCAAACTGACAGGAAAAGCATCTAACTAGTGGGACCCTTCTCGTAACCGACGAGCTATACACTTTGCTCCACTCTCGAAAAATTATTTCTTGAATAAAGAAAGACAATGGTAGCGGAATCTTTTATAATGTAGATAAGGAATAAAAAAGTGTGATCAGAAAGTTAGGGGGAATAAAATGTCGGAGCAATCTAATTTAAATAAAACACCGTTATATGACTATTATAAAAAAAATAACGTAAAATTAATCGACTTTGGTGGTTGGTCGCTTCCAGTTCAATTCACCGGTATTATAGAAGAACACGAAGCCGTACGTACAAAAGCTGGATTATTTGACGTGTCTCATATGGGAGAAATCTTGATTGAAGGAACACATGCGACAGCTTGCTTGAATCATTTACTGACCAATAATGTAGCTTCTATCCAGATAAATCAAGCTCAATACAACGCAATATGCCATCCAGACGGAGGGACTATTGATGACTTGATCATCTTCAAGCTGTCTGAGGAAAAATATCTTATGACACCCAATGCGGCAAACAAAGATAAAGTATGGGAATGGATGCATCAACACTTAGAAGACAATGTCTCTCTCAAAGATCTTTCTGCCAAAATGGGGCTGCTGGCGCTTCAAGGGCCGACAGCTGAAACGATTCTGAGTAAATTAACAACGGCAGACTTGAGTACGATTCAATCGTATCACTTTCTACCAAGTGAAAAGGTGGCCGACATTTCCAACATTCTGATAGCCAGAACAGGATACACTGGTGAAGATGGCTTTGAGTTGTACACAGCAGCGAATCAAATCGAAAAACTATGGGACTCTTTGTTGAAAGTCGGTGCAGAATACGGACTTAGACCATGCGGACTTGGTGCAAGGGATACGTTAAGATTAGAAGCAGGCTTGTCTTTATACGGACACGAATTATCTGATGACATCACTCCTTTAGAGGGTGGGATTGGATTTGCTGTGAAAACGAAGAAAACGGCTTCTTTTATCGGTCAAGAAAAATTAGCTGCTCAGCGCAGTGAAGGCTTGAAGAGAAGAATCAGAGGAATTGAGCTTTTGGACAAAGGTATTGCACGTGAAGGTTATCCTGTTTACTCAGAAGACGGAACAGGAATTGGGGTCGTCACATCAGGGACTAAATCACCGACTTTAAAGAAAAGTATTGGGTTAGTTTTGATCCAAAATGATTATACTGCACTAGAAACTACAGTGTATGTTGGGGTGAGAAAGAAAAAAATCGCTGCTCAAATCATCGCTACACCTTTTTACAAACGACCATAAAACTTTATACAAGGAAGGAAGTTGCAACATGACAAACAATCAAAATAATTTGTATTTTACAAAAGACCACGAATGGGTACTAGTTCTTGAAGGCAATATTGCTCGGATGGGAATTACCCAATATGCTACAGAACAATTAGGAGATATCGTTTTTGTAGAAGTTCCCGAATTAGATTCTGCTGTTTCAGTCGAAGAAGAAATCGCTACTGTGGAGTCTGTAAAATCAGCTTCGGAGATTTTTACGCCTCTAACGGGAACGATCATTAAGGTGAATGACGAATTAGAAGACAGTCCTGAATTGGTGAATGAATCACCATATGAAAATGGCTGGTTAGCAGAAATTCAAGTTGAGGATGCAGATGAATTGACTCAATTGATGAATCAAGAAGCTTATGAAGCTTATGTGAAGGAATTAAAAGAGGAAGAAGGTCAATAATGTGACAAATGAATTTCGCTATCTACCAGATACGGAGCAAGACACAGCTGAAATGATGGAAACGTTGGAAATTCATTCTATTGAAGAGTTGTTTCAAGATATTCCAGAAACTATTCGGTTGAGAGAAGAGTTCACTCTTCCCGAGACTCTTTCAGAATCGGCTTTAACGACTCACATGCGTCAACTAGCAGCTAAAAATGTCAGTACAGATGATGCGGCTGTTTTTTTAGGAGCAGGAACGTACGATCACTACATTCCTAGTGTAGTAGACCATGTTATCTCTCGTTCTGAATTTTATACGGCTTATACTCCATATCAGCCCGAGGTCAGTCAAGGAGAATTACAAGCTATATTTGAGTTTCAAACGATGATCACAGAATTGACGGGTATGGAAGCTGCTAATTCTTCCTTATACGATGGGTTTACTTCTTTAGGAGAAGCAGCCAATTTGGCCGTAACCACTACAAAACGTTCTAAAATTCTGGTCTCTAAAGGAGTTCATCCTCAAGGGAGAGAAGTTTTAGAAGCCATCTCAAAAGGCCGAGAATTTGAACTAGTAGAACTTCCATTGATGAAAGACGTTACAGATCTTACTTATCTAAGAGAAAAGATTGATGAACATACGGCAGCAGTTGTTGTTCAATACCCGAATTTTTTAGGCTCTGTGGAAGACTTGAAAGCTATAAAAGAACTGGCAGCTGCTCAAAAAGCCCTTTTCATTGTAATGGCTAATCCATTAGCTTTAGGAGTATTGGAAGCTCCTGGGAAATTAGGTGCAGATATCGTGGTAGGAGATATGCAGCCATTAGGATTGACTATGTCAGCTGGCGGACCACATTGCGGTTATTTTACTGTAAACAAAAAACATCTGCGCAAAATTCCGGGTCGGATTATCGGACAAACCACGGATAACGAAGGCAAACGTGGATTTGTCATGACCTTACAGACGCGTGAGCAACACATTCGTCGTGAAAAAGCGACTTCGAATATGAGTTCCAATCAAGCTTTAAATGCCTTGGCTTCAGCAGTGTGTATGGCTGCTTTAGGTAAAGAGGGAATCCAAGAAATGGCGCAATTAAATGTGGACAAAGCTGATTACTTAGCGAACCAATTAAAAAATAAAGGCTTTAGCATTTATAACCAATCTCCTTTCTTCAATGAATTTGCAGTGAAATTAAACCGTCCTGTTTCAGAAGTAAACAGCTTGCTTTTGGATAAAGGGATTATTGGCGGTTATGACTTGGAACCTGATTATGAAATGGAGAATACGATGCTTCTTTGTGTGACCGATCAACGAACCAAAGAAGAGATCGATGATTTGGTTTCTGTACTGGAGGAATTAACTCATGAATGATTACACGGATATCTTATTTGAAATCAGTCAACCAGGAAGAACAGCTTATAGTTTGCCAAAAAGTGATGTTCCGCTTATTTCGTTAGCAGAAAAGTTCTCAAAAAACTTTTTGCGTGAGGAAGCTGCCGAATTGCCGGAAATTTCAGAGCCTCAATTGATGAGACATTATACGGCTCTGTCTAATAAAAACTTCGGTATAGACAATGGCTTTTATCCACTTGGCTCATGTACGATGAAATACAATCCGAAAATCAATGAAGATGTTGCTCGTTATAGTGGATTTGCCTCTATCCATCCTCTTCAGCCGACTAGAACTCTTCAAGGTGCTTTCCAATTGATGTACGAACTCCAAGAAGATTTAAAAGTCGTATCTGGCATGGATGCTATTTCCTTGCAACCAGCAGCAGGCGCACAAGGTGAGTGGGCAGGTCTGATGATCATTAAAGCCTATCATGAAAAAACTGGCGATCTGGACAAACGACGAAAAATACTTGTTCCTGATTCAGCTCATGGGACCAATCCAGCAAGTGCTGTAATCGCAGGTTTTGATGTCGTGGAGATTCCTTCAAATGATGATGGAACAGTTGATCTGACTGCCTTGAAAAAAGAAGTCGGAGAGGATACAGCTGGATTGATGCTGACCAATCCGAATACTTTAGGTATTTTCGAAAAAGATATTCTTGAAATAGCAGATATTGTTCATGAAGTGGGCGGATTACTGTACTACGACGGCGCTAATTTGAATGCCATCATGGGAATTACATCACCTGGTGCTATGGGATTCGATATTGTTCATTTAAACTTGCACAAATCGTTCAGTACACCTCATGGAGGAGGCGGTCCAGGATCGGGTCCAGTAGGTGTAAAAGCTTATTTAGAATCTTATCTGCCTGTTCCGAGAATTGAAAAAACAACTAATGGATTCGAATTAAACTCAGACTATCCATTATCTATTGGTAGAATCAAAGGCTATTTTGGCAATTTTGGTGTCAACGTACGCGCCTACACGTATATACGTACCATGGGAGCCAGTGGATTAAGAAAAGCTTCCGAAAGTGCCGTACTTCACGCAAATTATTTGCGCAAGCGCCTAGAGCCTTATTATGATTCTCCTTACAAGCAAGTATGCAAACATGAATTTGTATTATCTGGGAATCGACAAAAGAAATTAGGCGTTCGTACATTAGATATTGCTAAACGATTGCTGGACTTTGGATATTATGCACCAACGATTTATTTCCCTTTGATTGTAGAAGAGTGTTTAATGATCGAACCAACAGAAACGGAATCAAAAGAAACCTTAGATAAATTTGCAGATGCAATGATTCAAATCGCTAAAGAAGTAAATGAGACGCCTGAATTAGTTACAGAAGCACCTCATCATACATCTGTAAAAAGATTAGATGAAGTAACTGCTGCAAGAAAACCTGTTGTTCGGTATGAATAGAAAAAAACTAGTCCTAAAAAAACCACTCAAAATGAGTGGTTTTTTTAAGACTAGTTTTATGAAAGTAGAAAAAAACAGGTTTTTTTTTAGAAGAAAGAAATTAAATGAGATTTTGATTAAAATACATAACGTAATGTTTGAACACTTTTTGTCTTATTTTTAGTTAAAACTTTTACAAAATAACAACTGAATTCTAAAGATTTCTTTAATAAATAACAAGTTTAGTCTTGATAAATCAGTAAAACGAACGTATTTGAAAACGCTTTAAAATACAAAAGTAAAATTGAATGAAATTTGAACAATTACTGTTAGATAGACGTTTAGGAGGAGTAGAATACGACGAAAACGTTTGCGGTAATCATTCTGTAATATTGCTTGCGTTTTGTTACACAACTAAAATCTTAGAATGTTTTTTTGTGTGCTATATTTTTCTTAGCGAAAAAACAATAAAAAATTTACTAAATATAACACAACTGAATTTTACTAAAAGCGAATTGATCATATGGAGGAAATAAATTGAAAAAGAAATTACTTACTGGTTTACTTGCAGCATCTATGTTAGTCAGTCCATTGGTTATGCCGACTGAAGCAGCGGCTGATACTTTAGAAGACATGCGTCAAGAAAAAGAACAGTTAGAACAAGAAAATCAAAATATCCAAAACAACATCAACGTACAAGAAGAAACTTTAAAAACTTTAGCAGAGGAAAAGTCTGCTTTAGAAACTGATGTCGTTAATTTACAAAAAGATATCGATCAAGTTGTTCGTGAATTAAATGAACAAGAAAAGAAATTGAAAGCAGCAGAAGAAAAAGTTGCACAATTGCAAAAAGAAATTGAAGAATTAAAAGTATTGATTGCACAAAGACAAGAAAAAATTGATAACCAAGCTAGAGCAGTACAAACAGATGGAAACTCTGCTAATTTGTTAGACATCGTTATTTCTGCTGAAAGTCTTTCAGATTTGTTAGGCCGCGTTGGAGTGGTCAACGAATTAGTAGATGCCAACCAAGAAATCGTTGTAGCTCAAATTGAAGATCAAAAAGCCTTAGAAGCTAAAGAAGCTGAAGCTGAAGCCGAACGTGTCGCTATCGAAACACTAAAAGGTGAAATTGAAATGAACCGCAATACGTTAGTGGCTCAAAAAGATGAGTTGGATAAAAAAATTATCCAAGTAGCTGCTAATTATGATATGACTGAAGAACAAAAAAATGCTTTTGTGAAAGAGCAAGAAGTTATCGCAGCTAAAACAAGTACTTTAAGTGTAGAAATGAAAGCTGAACAAGATCGTATCATTGCTGAGCAAAAAGCTCGTGAAGAAAAAGAACGTCAAGAATTAGAGGCCAGAGAACGTAAAGCGGCTGAAGAAGCAGCTGCAGCAGCAAAAGAAGCTGAAGCAAGCAAAGTGGCTACTACATCAAGTAGTTCATCTAGCTCAAGCAGTTCTTCAAGCGAATCAAGCAGCTCGTCTAGTTCAAGTAGTTCTTCTTCATCTAGTTCAAGTTCTACAACATCAAGTTCTGGCTTCATTCGTCCGTCTAATGGATACACAACTTCTCCCTACGGATATCGTTTCCACCCGATCGAACATGTCAATAAATTACATGGCGGAATGGACTTTGGCGGCGGTGGCCCAATCGTAGCTTCAAAAGGTGGTACAGTAGTGAGAGCTCAGTACCATAGTTCATGGGGCTGGTACGTGAAAATTGACCACGGTAATGGAATTGAAACGCTGTATGCACATATGCAACCAGGTAGTTTACGTGTAAGTGTTGGACAAAAAGTTTCTCAAGGACAACAAGTAGGAACTATGGGTACTTCTGGTGGATCAACAGGAATCCATTTACATTTTGAAGTATACAAAAATGGAGTACGTACAGATCCAGCACCATATCTTGGAATGTAATTTATAGAACGTAAAGTACAACAAAAATAAATAGAATAATTGGTGTGGGACTTTTGTTCCACACCTTTTTTTAGTACACTAACTCTATGCAAATGAAGAGAGGTATTTATAAAATGGAAAGAATTTTATCTAAGAAGAATGATCGAGTGAAAAAATGGAAAAAGCTCCATACAAAAAAAGGAAGAGAATTAACAGGAGTTTATTTGATTGAAGGCTTCCATCTAATAGCAGAAGCGATGGAGCACAATGCTCCTATCCAAGAATTTTTAGTATCTGAACAAGTAAAAGAGACACTATTTGAAAAATATCCCCAAGAGAAGGTAGTCATGATTTCAAAAGAAATAGTGGATTATTTAAGTGATACTGAATCACCACAGGGCGTATTTGCTATTGTTGAAAAAGAAATGCCTGGTACGCCAGCAAATTTTACAAAACCTTATTTACTTTTAGATAATGTTCAAGATCCTGGAAATGTTGGTACGATGATCCGAACAGCTGATGCTGCAGGTTATGGAGGAGTAGTATTAGGAAAAGGTACGGTAGATTTATACAATAGTAAGGTGTTGCGTTCAACTCAAGGAGGACATTTTCATTTTCCGGTCTACGAAGGTGATTTGAATGAGTGGTTTGTCTTGTTTAAATCTCATCATTTCCCGATTTACGGAACAGAGCTGAACGAAGATGCAGCTTCTTACCGTGAAATCAATGCTCCCGAGATTTATGGTCTTGTGATGGGAAATGAAGGAAACGGTATGGATAAAGAACTATTAAAACAAACTACCAAAAATCTATACATCCCTATCACTGGACAAGCAGAATCTCTAAACGTAGCAGTAGCAGCCGGAATTCTAATGTTCAGCTTATAAGCTGCGGAGGCCGCTTGGTAGATACGGCCAGAAAATAGAAACTATAAACTGAGGCAAAGTCTCATTGCATTCGCTTTGTACCAATTCGCTAAGCTTTGTTTCACAAAGCAAGCTCAGTAGCAATGTGGAGTGCCTCGTGCAGTTCTAAAAAAAAAGAGAGACTGCTAATGATTCAAAAGCTGAGGTAAACTTGATACAGATTATGACAAAAATGTTAAGTCTATAGTAAGAAATGATGAATTCAATGAAATACGCTTTTATTTTATACTTAAACGCTGTATGATAAGACACAACATAAATAAAGCATCATACTAATTTGATAAAGGAAGTTCTTGAATGACACAGGCTAGCTGGAAATTAGATTCTGATTATGTGGCTTTAATTGAAGACTTAATTCAATGCGAAGAAGTACAAAGTTTAAAGACCATAACACATCATCATTTTTCAACGAGATTAGAACATTCAATCAGTGTCTCTTATACGAGTTACAAAATTGCTAAAAGATTGAATTTAAATTGTCGAGCTATAGCACGTGCAGGTTTGCTTCATGACTTTTTCCATGAAGATCGAGAAACCTTTGCTTCAAGCTATTCAGGGTATTCACATGCCTCTTACCATCCCCATGTGGCTCTGAAAAATGCTCAATTATTGACAGAATTAACCGACCTAGAGTGCGATATTATTGTAAAACATATGTGGTTGGCATCTCCTGCTTGCATACGTCAGTTACCTAAGTTCAAAGAAAGTTATGTAGTAACAATAGTAGATAAGTATTGTGCGACCAAAGAAGTGTTAACTCCTTTGCCACAGCTGCTTAAAACCAATTTACGACATAAAGCTAAAAATGTTTGGACGCGCTTGAAACCAGTAAATGTATCTCAATAAAGTAGGTTCGTTCCCCCATTTAATGAGATAATTAAGTGGGTTTTTTTAATGAGAAATAGTCAAATTGACGGAAATCTACTTACTTTTAATAATGAAATGTGCTATACTATAGGAAAAAGAGGTGAAATAGGATGATAACTGTTAAAAAAGAAAATCAAAATACTGTAATCTGCGAGTCTAAACAGAAAATGATTTGTCCTAAATTTGAACGGACTTTTTCATTTTTAGGGAAAAAATGGATAGGCCTTATCATCGATGTATTACTAGATGGACCTCGCCGTTTTAAAGATATTGCTTCAGCTATTCCAGAAGTAAGTGATCGAGTATTAGTAGAACGCTTAAAAGAATTGGAAAAAGAAGGCATCGTTATGCGTACGGTTGATCCAGATGCTACAATGCGTGTTGCATATACATTGACGGAAAAAGGAACTGCTTTTAGAGGCGTTATGAATGAAGTTCAGCTTTGGGCAGATCAATGGATCGCTCCCGAAGAATGCAAATAACCCCTAAATAAGCTTGACGGATTCACTTGGATTCGGTTAAACTAAATGAGAATTGAATAGTTCACAGAAACGATGACGGAAAAGAGTAATTTGAACAGTTTTTTTAAGAGAGCAAATGCCGTTGGCTGGAAGCATTTGTAAAAACAGTCGAATGAAGTTCACTTCCTGAGTTGACTTTGGAATTTACACTAACGTAATGAAAAAAGTTCCGGTATGCGCCGTTATGCAATTGAGTGTAAGTCTATTTGACTTAAACTAGGGTGGTACCGCGAATCTAAGCCTCGTCCCTTTTATAGGGATGGGGCTTTTTGTGTGTTCAAAAATGATAATTGGATAGGAGTAGAAAAATGGAATTAAAAACGAAACTTGAAACGCTGCAACTTGAAGTGTTAAACAAGGTTGAATCAGCTGCTGATTTAAAGTCTTTAGATCAAGTTCGCGTAGCGTATCTTGGTAAAAAAGGTCCTATTACAGAAGTACTCAGAGGTATGAAGGATCTTGATCCTTCAGAACGCCCAATAGTAGGTGCTTTAGCTAATGTGGTCCGTGATGCTATTCAAGGGGCTATTGAAGAACGCAAAACGATTTTAGAAACAGAAGCGATTCATCAAGCTCTGCTTGAAGAAACGATCGATGTGACTTTACCTGGAAAGCAAGTTGCTAAAGGACAAAGCCATGTATTGACACAAATCATGGAAGAAATCGAAGATTTGTTTATTAGCATGGGGTATCAAGTTATTGAAGGACCAGAAGTTGAAGAAGACAATTACAACTTTGAACGAATGAACTTGCCTAAAGACCATCCAGCTCGAGACATGCAAGATACATTCTATATTACGGATGAAGTATTGCTTAGAACACACACTTCCCCTGTACAAGCTCGTACAATGGATAAACATGATTTTTCAAATGGACCCTTAAAAATGGTCAGTCCTGGGAAAGTATTCCGTCGAGACAGTGATGATGCGACTCACTCTCACCAATTTCATCAAATTGAAGGACTAGTTGTTTCAGAACAAGTCAGTATGGCTGATTTGAAAGGAACATTAGATCTTTTTGCGAAGAAATTATTTGGTGCTGATCGTGAGATCCGTTTGCGTCCAAGTTACTTCCCGTTTACAGAACCTTCTGTTGAAGTTGATGTCAGCTGCTTCAAATGTGGAGGAGACGGCTGTAATGTATGTAAACACACTGGTTGGATCGAAATTTTAGGTGGCGGGATGGTACACCCTAACGTGTTGGAGATGTCAGGAATTGATTCTTCTGTATACAGTGGTTTTGCTTTTGGTCTTGGTCCAGAGCGCGTAGCTATGCTGAAATATGGAATTGACGACATTCGTCATTTTTATCAAAATGATTTGCGTTTCTTAAATCAATTCAAGGTAAAGGAGTAGTCCCATGAATGTATCTTATAAATGGTTAGCAGAATATTTAAATTTAGAATCTATTACTCCGGAAAATTTAGCGGACAAATTAAGTCGCACCGGAATTGAAGTGGAAGATGTAGCAGTTCCTCAAGAAGGATTAAAAAAAATCGTTGTTGGTCATGCAGTAAAAGTTGTAGATCATCCTGATTCAGATCACTTACACATTTGCCAAGTGGACATTGGAGAAGAGGAACTTTCACAGATTGTTTGTGGAGCTCCCAATATTGAAGCAGGTCAAAAAATCATTGTGGCTTTACCTGGATCTCGTATTACAGGCAATAAAAAAATCAAAAAAAGTAAAATGCGCGGAGAAGTTTCAAATGGTATGGTATGTTCTCTAGAAGAATTAGGATACTCAGACAAAGTGATTCCCAAAAAATACGCAGACGGTATCTATGTTTTACCCGAAGAAGCTGTTCCCGGAGAAGAAGTTTTCTCTTATTTAGCTATGGATGATGCTATTCTTGATTTGGCTGTTACAGCAAACAGAGCAGATGCACTAAGTATGCGCGGTGTTGCTCACGAAGTTGGAGCTGTTTACAATCAAAAACCTGTATTTGAAACGATAGAATTGAAAGAAGACGCGTCAGAAAAAGCTGAAGATTATCTATCAGTAGCGATTGAAAATAAAGAGGATGCGCCAATTTATTCGATTCGAGTCATCAAAGACGTAAAAGTAAAAGAAAGTCCTATGTGGTTGCAAACGAAATTAATGAATGCAGGTATTCGTCCATTAAATAATATTGTCGATATCACAAACTATATTTTATTGGAATACGGTCAACCGCTACATGCTTTTGACTATGATCAGTTAAAATCAAAAGAAATTTTAGTTCGTCGTGCAAAACAAGACGAAATATTAGTGACGTTAGATGAAGAAGAACGCAAATTGACTCCAGCTAACATTGTGATCACGAATGGTGAAAAACCAGTAGCTTTAGCCGGAGTGATGGGCGGACTAGATTCTCACATTACAGACGATACGGTTACAGTAGCTTTAGAAGCGGCTTTATTTGAACCCATCTCGATCCGTAAAACGGCTAAAGAATTGAATTTACGTAGTGAATCCAGTTCACGTTTTGAAAAAGGGATCAACTTGGCAACGTTGCAACAAGCTAGTGAACACGCTGCTGCTTTAATGGCAGAATTAGGAGAAGGAACAGTTGTTTCTGGCGTGTCAGCGGTAGATACAGTAGAGGTAAATGCTGCTGTTGTGACTACTACGTTAACTAAAATCAATCGTTCATTGGGGACTGAAATTTCTGCTGAAGATGTAGAAGCTATTTTCCAACAACTCGATTTTAGCGTAACGATCTCGGCAGACAACGTTGAAGTCGTAGTACCACCTAGACGTTGGGACATTCATATCGAGGCTGATTTGATTGAAGAAATCGCTCGAATCTATGGGTACGATAATCTACCTTCTACACTTCCAAAAACAGAGTCTATTCCTGGTGGATTGTCTACAAAACAACGCTTAGTTCGTCATACCAGACGCTTTTTAGAAGGATCTGGTTTAACGCAGGCCATTAGTTATGTATTGACGACTCCAGAAAAAGCGAGCCGCTTTATGATGCGTGAAAGCGAAGCTACACAACTGGACATGCCGATGAGTGAAGAACGCAGCACATTAAGAATGAATCTGTTAAGCGGTTTGTTGGATGATGTCCAATATAATTTATCTCACAATAACAACCATGTAGCCTTGTTTGAGACTGGTCGTGTGTTCTATCATGAAGCAGGCCAAGTATTGCCGCATGAGCAAGAACATTTAGCCGGTGTATTGACTGGCTCAATGCTTGCAACGGATTGGCAAGAAGAAGGGCAAAAAGTTGATTTCTATGTTCTTAAAGGAATTCTAGAAGAGTTGCTTTTAACTTATGGACTAGTGGGCAAAATAGATTATGTACAAGAGGCTAATTACACTGAGATGCATCCGGGTCGTACGGCTGCTATTACTTTAGAAGGCAAAGAAATTGGTTTTATGGGTCAAATTCATCCAGTAACAGCAAATGAACTAGATTTGAATGAGACTTATGCTTTTGAAATCAATTTTGATGCTGTTATTGAAGCAGAAAAAGAACCGACAATTTATCGTTCGATTCCTAAATACCCTGGTATGACAAGAGATGTTGCGTTATTAGTGGATGAAACAACTACAAACCAACAAATTGCAGATGTTATTGTGGAAAAAGGCGGAAAATACTTGCAACACGTTCGTTTGTTCGATCTTTACCAAGGGGAACATATTGCAACGGGTAAAAAATCAATGGCTTATACATTAGCTTATCTAAATCCTGAAGCAACTTTAGTGGAAGAAGAAGTCACAAAAGCTTTTGAAGAAGTGAAAACAGCTTTAGCAAAACAACTAAACGCAGAAATACGCTAAAAACAAAACTAGTAGAATGTCCATTTTGGATGTTCTACTAGTTTTATTTTATTTGTATCCTGCAATTTTTTTAGCTTTTTCAGTATTGGCAAAATGAAGTTTAACATATTTGTTCAATAAAGACACACCGCCGCGTTTTAATAATTTTGCAGCGACTAAATCCACATTGGATCCGGCTCCCGATGGGATTTTTGTACCAGCTTCTTTTGTCAGGTCCTCTAAACCAGTTAAAAAAGCATAACGAGCAATGATGGAAGCCGCAGCTACTGCTAAATGATGACTTTCGCCTTTTGTTTGAAAATAAACATTTTCTTTTACTTGGACAGTTTGATCTTGAATGTGTTTAAAGTAAGTTGTCGGCAGTTCGAACTGATCAATTAAAATCGCTTCAGGTGTAATAGGTGCAATTTTAGTTAACACGTGATGCAAAGCTTGATTATGCAGTACGGCTTTCATTTTTCCTTGAGTCATTGTTGGTTGAATATGATTGTACTTTTCTGGCATTACATTCAGTAAACTATATGGTAAGAAAGTAACCAAATCTTTTGCCACACGACAAATTTCTTTATCCGTCATTTCCTTAGAATCACGCACGCCCAATTCTCTCAATAGTTCAAACTGAGAGCGATCGACATAAGCTGCAACGACCGTCAATGGTCCGAAATAGCTGCCGGTTCCTACCTCATCACTACCTAAAACAGACCAGTCACTAAAGCCGTTAGGCAAAGAAGAGTCAACGCTTTTTACTTTAGGTTTCTTCTTGGTGATTTCTCCTTTAGCTTTCCAAATCGTTACCTCATTAGTAGAGTTGTTTCCTTGAAACAACACTTTTCCAGATTTGTATGCCGTAATGTTGACCGCTCCTTTTTTAGCAGCAAAGAGACTACCTGGAGGTGTATTTGGCTTTAAATAACTTTTGTAATATTCTTTCATTTCATTTAGTGTCGTTTTAGATACTAAAAGCACTTCGTTAGACATCCTACCACTCATTTCATAAAAATTTCTTTTCAAAGACAACTAATCGTTTGTTGTCCAAATGTTTCTTTTAATAGTATAACAGGCTGTACAAGAAAAAGTTTATTTTACGAGACAGAACCCAAAAATAGTTTTTTATTTAAGATGAAAAATTATCACATATGACACAAGTATTTAATGGAAATAAATTTTTTATCAAATGTCAAATAGATGGAGATAAAATAACGGTCAAAATATACTTTTCAAAGTATACAAAATGAAAAGTAAAGTTCATGTTTTTTTGTTAAAGTGAACTTAATATATAGCAAAGGGGTGACGAATTGCAAGTAAAGGTTTCTTACCTACAATACTCTCTGTCAATTGCCCTGCACTGTGCCACTCGTAAATTCATTGGACTTAATAAATATAAAAAAAACTTTTAAATATTCGTTTAAAAATGTCATATATGATAAAAACATCTATTTTGATTCTTGAAGAGTAAAGTTCTTTAAAATAGTTGTTCTGCTGCCTTATTTTTGTCACAAATTAGTCAGTAATGAATAGCAACTTTAAGGAAGTATTTTTTTACTTATCAAAATCTCAAAGGATAAAAAAGACAACAGAAGAACCAAACGCCTCTCTTCGCTTCCTTTCTAGGAGAAGCAGACAAACTACCTCGCTCTACGTCATCATCTTATGCACAAAAAAACTGCTTATCCTCATAAGCAGTTTTTTTGTGTTAGGAAGTTAGAAAACTGAACCTACAATTAGACACGTTATGGTATAATAATGTTAAATCTAACGTAACTTAACTTAATTGAATGAGGTGAGCATCTTGCGTGAATTATTAGATTCAAGTAGTTTAAGAAGGCTCAATTTGATTGAATGTCTGATTCAAAATAAAGATTGGCGGAAAATTGAAAAGATTGCTGAACAACTTTCTTGCTCCGAAAGTACAGTAAAGTCTGACATCAACTATTTTCGACTTTCTTTTTCAAATGAATTAGATTTTGAAACCTCCAAACAAAATGGTGTTCGTTTAATTGTGCAAGATACTTTTTATATGGACAGCTTTTATCAACAAATTATGCACGAATGTTTAAATGTCCAGTTTATCAATCTACTCTTTTCTGAGTCTTGTCATACTTTAGAAGAATATGCTGATGCGCTTTATACGAGTACGTCTTCTATTAAAAGAAGTATTGAACAAGTAAGAGCTGTTCTAAAGAAGTATAATCTAGACATTCAACAGAAGCCGATTCGTATAAGCGGAAGCGAAAAACACATTTTATTTTTTTATGGGGTATTGTTCTGGGAAGAATACGGAAGTTCTTTTCTAAAGTTAGATTACGCCTATAAAAAAGAAGCTTATGAATTGGTCAAAGCATTTAAAGAAAAAATGGATCTTTCTCTATCGGTTACTTTGATCAGTAAAATCACTCTTTGGCTTATTCTTTACTTTGAGCGTTTGTCGCAAGGATACCATGTCGAAGAAAATTTTCAAACTATGATTCCAATATCAAAACGGATAAAAGACTTTATGTTTGAATCTACCTATCATTTGCCATTTGAGATAACTATAGCAGATGTCACGATGATCAGCTTTTTTTTGGAAAGCCGTTACTTAAATTTTAAACAGGAAGCAATACAAACTAACCCTGAATTATTGGGTGTGTACAATGATATTGAGTTTTTTTTGGAAGCGCTATCTAAAGAAGCGTCTGTTTTTTTAGTAAATAAACAGGAGCTTAAGAACCGTCTCTTTAGTCAATATATTTATAAACTAGAGTTTAAAGGACTAAACTATTCGCTGGTAGGTAATAATAAACTTAGTGTTTTAAATAATGAAGGGACTTATGATTGTTTTTTGGGAACAGCCCAAAGGTTACTGCATAAGTCTAAAGATACAAAATGGGGAAGAGTCGTTTTATCGGATACTACTGATTTTTTCTATATTCTCATTTCTACTTGGGAAAATTTGACATCTGAAATTTTGAAAAAACGCAGGAGAATCAATACGCTTATTCTCTCTCAATTTGGACTATATCATGAGAGATATTTAAAAGAAATAATTGATGTGCGGTTCCCTTATACATTCAAAAGTTTTCTTTTAACCGAGGAAAATTTTCCTGAAGATGGGATCGAACTAATCGTCACTGATCATGAGGTAGCAGAAATCAAACTGCAACTAGACGAAGACATACCAGTTATCGGTGTTACCTACTCTCCGAACAACCGCAATTGGAGCCAGCTAAAAGACTATATCGAAATGATTTTTGCTCAGAAGCGATTAGACTCTGGTGAATAAATTTATTGCCCCTTTGTATCGTTTAGAATCCAAAAATATAGTAAGTTCAATTACCAGGAAGAAGCGCTATGCTTCAATTCCTGGTTTTTTTTCAAAAACCTACATTTTACATTCATTTCATGTTAAAATAAAATGAAATGTGCTTAACTAGGAGGGTGTGCAGTGTCTAAAGATAAAATACGGTATAAAGCAACGATAGCAGGCAAAGAGTATACCATTATCGGGGCACGCTCGGTAAAACATCTGCAAGTCGTGGAAAAAACACTGGATGAACAATTAAAGCAAATCGAACAATTAACTAAAGGATTAGATCCGGAGCGAAGAGCTGTGTTGGCAGCTGTTAATGCGGTTTCAGATCAAATCGAGATGCAGATCAAAATGCAGAGTATGGAAGAAGAAATGCAACTTCTTAAACAACAAATAGAGACTGTTCAACAAAAAGAATTGAACGAACAATAAAAGGGTGAGCAAAAAGTATGTGGATGACCATTGGAATCATTGTTTTTTTATTGATTGGTATATATAGCGGAGCAAGAAGAGGTTTGGTATTACAATTGATTCTTTCGTTAGGTTTTCTAGCCTCTTATTATTTTGCTGGAAAATATTACCTAGCATTAAGCGAATATTTGCAATTGATGATTCCTTATCCATCAGCGTCACTCAACGATTCTTTTGTGTTTTACAATAGCGCATTAGGATTACAATTGGATGAGGCCTTTTATCATGGGATATCTTTCTTGCTGATTTTATTTATTGGCTGGTTATTAACACGTTTTATAGGTGGTTTAGCTCAAGGGGTTAAATTCCTGCCTATCGTTAAACAGGCAAATTCAATCGGCGGGGCTGTATTGAGTGGAATTGTTTCTTATGTAGGTATCTTTTTAGTATTGTTCGTTCTAACGATGCTTCCTATTGATTTTATCCAAGAACAATTTGCCAATAGTGCTTTAGCGAGAATGATCGTGGAGAATACACCAGCACTATCCAACCAGATTTACAATTGGTGGGTAAGTACCATCATTTAATAGGATGTCTAATTTGATAGAAAAAAAGAAATCGTTTCTTCGATACAGCAGAAACGATTTCTTGGCGTATGGATGACTGTTTTTGAACAAAAAGAGAAGAAACAGCTTAAACGAGGTGAAAACATGAATCAAAAAATATTAAAAACATTAGAATTTCAAAAAATCATTCAAGAATTAGCTTTTCATGCATCTTCTAGTCTGGGAAAAGAATTAGTATTAGACTTGAAACCTTCCCAATCTTTGGAAGCGGTGCAGCAATGGCAAGATGAAACAGCTGATGGTGTGCAGATTGAACGGTTACGCGGAAGGATGCCGATACCCAGATTGGAGAATGTTCGACCTCATCTGAAAAGATTGGATATTGGTGCTTCCTTGAACGGTGTAGAAATTTCCCAAATAGGAAAAATATTGACGACAACGACTGAGATCCGCCGTTTTTTTGATGATTTGGAAGAAACGGGAATTGAATTTTATCGGTTGTATGACATCACACAACAATTTGTTACTACACCGCAGTTAAATCAACGTATTCGCTCTACAGTGAATGAAGATGGACATGTTTTGGATGATGCTAGTACTGCTCTAAGAGGCATTCGAACGGGAATCAAAAAAGGGGAGAATGCAGTTCGTGAAAAATTAGAATCGGTTATTCGGGGAAAAAGTGCCAAGTACTTAAGTGATGCCTTGATTACTATTCGAAATGACCGATATGTAGTTCCTGTGAAGCAAGAATACCGAGGATATTTTGGTGGTGTCGTGCACGATCAAAGTTCAACAGGACAGACCTTGTTTATTGAGCCGAAAGCAGTGGTGGAATTAAACAACCGTTTGCGACAATTGCAAATAGAAGAAAGACATGAAGTAGATCGCATCTTAGCGGAATTATCTAATGAGATTGCACCATACAGTAAGGAAATCACTAATAATATGCAGTTGCTTGCTCAGCTAGACTTTATTGGTGCTAAAGCAAGTTATGCGAAAAGTATCCAGGCAGTCAGACCAGAGATTCATTCAGAAAATGAAGTGAAGTTATACAGTGCACGCCATCCTTTGTTGGATCAAGATGCTGTAGTAGCAAATGATATCTTTATTGGGGGTGAGTATCAAGCTGTCGTTATTACCGGTCCGAATACTGGTGGGAAGACCGTTATTTTGAAAACTTTAGGGTTACTTCAATTAATGGGGCAGTCAGGGTTACAAATTCCTGCAGCTGAAGAAAGTCAAATCGGTATTTTTCATGAAGTATTCGCGGATATTGGCGACGAGCAATCCATTGAACAAAGTTTAAGTACTTTTTCTTCTCATATGACGAATATCGTTTCGATATTGAGAAAAATGGACGATAAGAGTTTGATTATTTTAGACGAACTAGGCGCTGGGACGGATCCACAAGAAGGAGCAGCTTTAGCCATTGCGATTTTAGATCAAATTGGTTCAATTGGCAGCTCTGTTATGGTAACCTCTCATTATCCGGAATTAAAAGTTTATGGATACAACCATGCTAAAACGATCAATGCGAGTATGGAATTTGATGTAGATACATTGAGTCCAACATATCGTTTGCTGTTTGGTGTTCCTGGTAGAAGTAATGCTTTTGAGATTTCTAAGCGATTGGGTCTGAGTCCAGACATCATTCAAAATGCTCGTCACTTAATTGATGGAGAAACGCAAAACCTGAATGAAATGATTGCTGATCTAGAAAATACCCGTAAGATGACAGAAATGGAATACCAAGAAGTAAGAGAACACGTCGATGAAGCCGATGCTTTATTACAAGATCTAAAAACTGCTGTTCAAGACTTTTGGCACGAGCGAGATGAATTAGTGAAGAAAGCTAGACTTAAAGCCAATCAAACCATTGAAGAAGCACAAGAAGAAGCTGAAAAAGTCATTGCTGACTTGCGTAATAAACAAGTGGAAAGCGGATTTGACGGTTCTGTAAAAGAACATGAATTTATTGATGCGAAGACTCGTTTAGCAAATTTAAAACACGAAGAAGCACTAGCCAAGAACAAAGTCTTGAAAAAAGAAAAGGCTAAACAATCCTTGAAACCAGGAGATGACGTTAAAGTTCAATCATTCGGACAAAAAGGAACGATCGTTGAAAAAGCTGGCGATAAACAATGGGTTGTTCAAATGGGGATGTTGAAGATGAAACTAGATGAAAGTGATCTAGTATTGACAGCTCCTGAAAAAGAACCGGCTCGTAAAATGACCTCCTTAAAATCAGCTAGTCAAAGTCATGTATCTCCTCAATTGGATCTGCGAGGCGAACGATATGAAAATGCATTAGCCCGAATGGATCAATACTTGGATTCGGCGCTATTAGCTAATTACCCGCAAGTAACCATCGTCCACGGGAAAGGCACCGGAGCATTGCGTAAAGGTGTAACAGAGGCCTTAAAACGGCATCCATCGGTTAAAGGATTTAGTTATGCTCCCGCCAATCAAGGTGGAAATGGTGCAACAATTGTAGAATTCAAAAATTAGAGCATAAGGGTAGAAATTTATTTTAGAGTTTGTTATAATATGAATAACTAGAACTTACTATTTATAAGTTAAGTGAATGTAGTAAGGAAATTTATAGGAGGAATTCAACTATGGTACAAGCAGTAACAGATGCAACTTTTGAAACAGAAACAAAAGATGGCTTATCAGTAACAGATTTTTGGGCAACTTGGTGTGGGCCATGCCGTATGCAATCTCCAGTCTTAGATGAATTAGACGAAGAAATCGGCGATGAAGTAAAATTTGTTAAAATGGACGTAGACGCAAACCCTCAAATTCCAGCTTCATTTGGAATTATGAGTATCCCAACATTACTAGTGAAAAAAAATGGCGAAGTAGTAGATAAATTGATCGGCTACCACAGCAAAGAGCAAATTGAAGAAGTGTTGGAAAAACACAAATAAACGATTTTTGAAGGAAGTTAGGTATAGAACCTAGCTTCTTTTTCTTAGCTTTTAAGCAAGTTATTTTGGTTCTACAATATGTGATGTCGGTTCTGAATAATTCATAGTTTTATGAGTTGATACTCAAAACTCGTGTTTATTCATCCATTTGGGGCGTAGAGTACCTAGAAGTAAACCATGATGATGAAGAATGAGCGTTGAACATCAAGGAGGAAGTTTCCTTGATGAAAAATGGTGTTTGGACATCAAGGAGCAAACTGCCTTGATGAAAAATGGTGTTTGAACATCAAGGAAGAAGTTTCCTTGATGAAGAATGGTGTTTGAACAACAAGTAGCAAGTTTCTTTGATGAAAAATGGTGTTTGAGCATCAAGGAGAAAATTTCCTTGATGAAAAATGGTGTTTGAACATCAAGGAAGAAGTTTCCTTGATGAAGAATAGTGTTTGAACATCAAGGAGCAAACTGCCTTGATGAAGAATGGTGTTTGAACATCAAGGAGCAAACTGCCTTGATGAAGAATGGTGTTTGAACATCAAGGAGCAAACTGCCTTGATGAAGAATGGTGTTTGAACATCAAGGAGCAAACTGCCTTGATGAAGAATGGTATTTGAACATCAAGGAGCAAGTTTCCTTGATGAAGAATAGTGTTTGAACATCAAGGAGCAAGTTGCCTTGATGAGTAACAGTTATTCCAGTATTTTTTCTGTTGCTTCTGAAAGAAGCCGAGAGATAGTCGACTGTGAACTTCCTTCATCTTCATTTAAGATGAGCTTACAAATGGAATCATGCCGCAAGGAATTGGCTGTGCTATCCGCCTTATAACCTGAAATGATTTGATACAGTAATTGAAGAAAAGTTGTGTCTTTTGAATGGGGAAAGTATTTTCGATTATCTTCAAAGTACACATTTTTCTTTGTCAATTGGTCAAAATGAATCTTTTCAAGGAATTCACGTATTAGAATGAGTCCACCATAGGAAGATAATTCTTCATTTTTTGAAGAAATTTGAATATTTTTTGTTGAAACTTAAACGATTATCACCTGAATTTGACATATAGAACCCCTCTGTTTTGTATTTTTATCAAAATCTACATTAACAGAAAGGTTTTTTTTTCATGCACCAAATGGGTGAAAAAGGAAATTTCTTTACCAACATTAGAAGATGAAGAACCGTTATTTTAGCGGCTAAAATGCTATGCTGTTCTAAGAAATCCTAATATGAACAAAAAGGAGTCGTTGCCGAATGAAACAGAAAAAATTAAAAACAGGACTGATCATTGTAGGAGTGCTGGTGCTGATTTTAAGTGCAGCTTTTACCTGGTATGTTTCTTCAGCTTATGAACCAGAAGAAAGAGCCATTGAAGCTCTATCCACTACAAATCAAGTGGAAGTGGTAAAGACTGAGGATTATTTCCTGTTCAAACCAAACGAAAACCTATACGATGCTGGATTAGTATTTTATCAAGGCGGAAAAGTAGAAGAAGAAGCTTATGCGCCTTTGATGCAGCGCATAGCAGAAAAGGGAATAGAAGTTTATTTGCTGAAAATGCCGTTTAACTTGGCGGTTTTTGATAGTCAAGCGGCAGGTAAAGTAATACAAGAAAATGAAAATATCAGTAACTGGTATGTCTCAGGCCATTCTCTAGGCGGAGTTATGGCATCTTCATTTGCAGAAGATCACTCTTCACTTTTAAGAGGAGTTATCTTTTTAGCTTCTTATCCAGCAGGAGAATTATCTCAGACATCACTAGATTCACTTTCTATTTATGGGACCAATGATGAAGTATTAAATATGGATTCCTACTTAGAAGCATTTAGTGAGTTGCGCAAATTAACAGAAATTGTTATAGAGGGCGGTAACCATGCTCAGTTTGGAAATTATGGTAATCAAGCTGGAGATGGTAAAGCCGTTATATCAGCCGTTGAGCAACATGAAATAACGGCCTATAACGCATTAGAGTTTGTGAAAAAAACGTATACTAAATAAATGGAAGAAACATCCGAGAATAATAAAGTAGTATGTTTATTACTTTAACCATATTAGAGTTATGCAAAAGTGGTTTGACCACTGAATACAAATAGAACTCCAATTATGAGATTTTTTTGTCATAATTGGAGTTCTATTTGTAGGCATGTTTCAAGCTTTTAGAACACGTTCAAAAATACAGTCTTAATTAAGAAGACAAGGTTGTGGGCTTTTTCCCCATTCTAAAGTAATGGTAAAACCCAATTTACCCAGACCCAGCTTAAGGGCATGATAAGGATCATTGCGGGAATCATGTCAGCAACTGGAAACATCTTTATTTTGATCATCCGAAAACCAGTAGCCAATATCAAAAAACCACCGCAAGCTTTAAAGTCTAGAATCATATCAGGTGTAGTTAATGGGAAGATGATTGTTGCTAATAAAAACAAGATATAAAAGAAAATAAATTGTGGAATAGCTATAATTGAAACGACATAGCCTAAATTACAAGCAAAAATAGCAGCAGTAAAAAAATCAAGAATCGATTTTGCAATCAAAATTGAACTGTCACCGGTCATGCCAGAATCTAAACTACCATAGATACCAGTACCGCTAGCACAAAAGAGTACAATTACTGTAATTAGTGTACTGATGAATTCATCTTGTGACATTCCGTGCTTATCATTTGGAAATAACTTGGAAATAGGGCGTTGCATCAACATTGCCCCTTGATTGATGTAGTTTCCCAAATGTACAGCTAAACCAATTCCAGTCCCAATCACTAAGGCAAAAATAACTGCCGGCATATACTTCATGGGTGCAATAGAAAAAATTCCCATCCCCATTGAGCAAACTCCAAAAATCATAGTGATTTCTGTTTTAAATTTCTCTGACAGTTTATCTCCTAAAAAGCCGCCGGCTAAACCCCCAAGTAAAACTGACAATGCATTGATAATAACTCCTGTTGGCATAAAAATAAAACTCCTCTCGAAAAAATGTATGGTAGACCTTAATGACAAATTATCTTAATCCACCACAAAAAATTTAATGCGAATTTATTCTAGCAACTTATATTTCTCATACCAATTCAAATTTTTGGTACAGTATTCTTAAATGGAATAGTAAGGAAGGATTAAAAGGGGAAATTCAGAAATTAGAGATTTTTATTGATTTGACAAAAACACAAAATTACACAGAAACAGCTGAACGACAATATACAACTCAAGGAAATGTCTCTAAACAAATTATAGCTTTAGAAAAAGAATTGGCTGTTAAATTATTTCACCGGTCACATCGTACAATTGAATTAACAGAAGCGGGAAAATTAGCATTGCCTTATGCTAAAAAAGTTGTGGAACAATATTACTCTTTAAAAGAAACCCTAAGGGAGTATGAAACGGAAAGAAATTTAATGTTAACTGTTTATTCCATTCCTACCATGCCGAATTATGAAGGCTTTTCAAGGTTAACTGATTTTGTGAAGCAACATCCTGAAATCCAAGTCCAATTAAAAGAATCTGAAAGTGCTGCATTAGTTCCTTTTCCATGGGACGGGAACAGCACAATCGTTTTTGCAAGAACTTTCAGTCCATTAGCAGGGAATTTTGAAACGATTATGACTGAGAAAGATCAATTTGTCGCGCTCCTGCCTGAACAGCATACTTTAGCAAGAAAAAATAACATTCATTTATCTCAGTTGCAAAATGATAACTTTCTTTTGTTAGGAAAAGAGACGAATCTTTACGAACCGGTTATTGACTTATGTCATCAAGTGGGCTTCCATCCTAATATTACGTATAAAGGAACTAGAATTGACCTCATTATGAACATGGTTTCTAACGAATTTGGGGTATCAATTGTGATGGAAAAAACGGTGACCAATTTATTAACAGATAAGGTTGTGATAGTTCCTATTACACCAAATAAAACGACTTATTTGTCATTTATAAGAAGAAATGGAGAACATGCATTGGCTTCAGAACTCTTTTGGTATTATTTGCAAAATGATGCAGAATGAATAGTTGTTTAAACTATATTCCATTATGGAATAATTGACTTACGAAGTAGAATTGTATTTATCCTCCTTGGACTCTAGAATTAACCTGTAGTCAAAACAAGGAGGAATTTTTAATGTTATCAAATCAACCATATGATTTACGTAAAGTTCTCGAAGAATTAAAAAATATAGATGAACAATACCATGAAACAGATATTGAAATTGATCCAGAAGCAGAGCTGTCTGGAGTGTATCGTTACATCGGTGCTGGCGGGACAGTACAACGACCTACACAAGAAGGACCCACTATGATGTTCAATAATATCAAAAACTTTCCTGGTAAACGAGTAACTATTGGTATCATGGCTAGTAGGAAACGTGTTGGAGAAATTTTCCACCATGATTACAAAACATTAGGTAAACTATTGCAAAAATCTGTTGAAAATCCTGTTAAACCAGTAAAAATTTCTAAAGAAGAAGCCCCTGCTCAAGAGGTTGTACACTTAGCAACTGATCCAGGATTTGATATACGTAAAATTATTCCAGCGCCAACAAATACAGAATATGATGCTGGTCCTTATATCACTATGGGGGTTGTCTTAGGCTCAGACCCAGAAAAAACAATGAGTGATGTAACGATTCACCGTATGGTATTAGAAGATGAAGACACAATCGGTATGTATGTTATGCCAGGAGGTCGTCATATTGGACATTTCCAAGAGCAATTTGAAAAATTGAACAAACCTATGCCTATTACGATTAATATTGGTTTAGATCCGGCCATCAGCATTGGAACGACTTTTGAACCACCCACAACACCGCTTGGATACAATGAATTATGGGTAGCAGGAGCTTTGCGCAACGAACCGGTTCAGATTGTGGATGGTGTGGTTGTTGACGAAGTGAGCATTGCTCGCTCTGAATTTGTTATTGAAGCTGAGATTATGCCGAATGTAAGAATGCAAGAAGATATTAACACTCAAACAGGTCATGCTATGCCTGAATTTCCTGGTTATAACGGGGATGCAAATCCAGCAGTGAACGTCGTTAAAGTTAAAGCTGTTACACATAGAAAAGATAACCCAATCATGCAAACAACGATCGGACCCAGTGAAGAACACGTTTCAATGGCTGGAATCCCTACTGAAGCAAGTATTCTTGGATTAGTCGATAAAGCTATTCCTGGAAAAGTAACGAACGTATACAATCCTCCTGCTGGAGGCGGTAAATTCATGTCAATTATACAAATTCATAAAGAAACTGAGGCAGATGAAGGAATTCAACGTCAAGCGGCTATCTTAGCTTTTTCTGCTTTTAAAGAATTAAAAACCGTTATTTTAGTTGATGATGATGTAGACATTTTCGACATGAATGATGTTATGTGGACATTAAATACGCGTTTCCAAGGAGATAAAGATATTATGGTCCTTTCAGGCATGCGTAATCATCCATTAGATCCATCCGAGTTACCTCAATACAATCCGTCAACGATTCGGTTCCGTGGTATGAGTTCTAAGACTATTCTTGATGGTACTGTACCATTTGATATGAAAGAAATATTTGTACGAGCTCAATTCAAAGAAGTTGAAGATTGGGAAAAATACCTTAAGTAAGAGAATAATTTTAAATTTGTAGAATTATCACAAAAATAAAATGTAATAAATTAACGATATGTAGACTGTTTTTAAATCAATGAAAGAAGTGACTTTTTATAGTGAATCGTAAAAAAAGAATAGTGATTGGTGTAAGTGGAGCTTCTGCAATGATTTATGCAGTTGACTTAATTAAAAAACTAAAAGAGATTCCTGATGTGGAGACTCATGGAGTGATCAGTACTTGGGCTGGTGAAAATTTAAGACAGGAATCAGATATGACTTTACGTGAAATGAGAGATTTATTTGATTATCATTACTCTGTGAATGATTTGGGTGCTGCAATTGCGAGCGGATCTTTCTTAACTGATGGCATGGTCATTATACCTGCTAGTATGAGGACAGTAGCCGCTATTTCCCTTGGATTGGGTGATAACTTAATTACTCGTGCAGCGGATGTAACTTTGAAAGAGCAACGCAAATTAATATTGGTACCTAGAGAAACGCCATTGAGTGCAATTCATCTAGAAAATTTAACTAGATTAGCAAAATTGGGTGTTCAAATTATTCCACCTATTCCTGCTTTTTATAATCAACCCAAAACGATCCAAGATTTAGTTGATCATCATTCTATGAAAATTTTAGATTCATTAGGAATTGAGAATACTACTGGAGGGCGTTGGAAAGGAGAATAAGCATGGCAGTGGAAGAGAAATACTTTCATACTACTATGGAAAATTATTCTATGCAAGCTAGTGTAAAAGTAATTGGAAAAGATCTGATTATTTCGATTACTGGAGGGGAGACCCCTCATATTGGTACCATTACTACCTTTACCCAAGAATCGGAATTAGAAACTATCCGATTTCCCAGCCATTCAGGGCGTTTTCATAAAGATGATGTCTTAGCAAAAAAATTGCTTTACTGATCAAAGAAGAAATTCCAGGGCATTGCGTTATCACTTCTGGGGTTCATGTCAATCACATCACAAAAGAACAAATACTTGCTTCTTCCAGTATGGCAGGTATTCTTGGAGAACAAATACTTGCTTGGATTAAAGCCACTGACTTTCAAATAACAGAGCCTATTTACTATCAAAAAGGAATAGAATAATAATTGAAAAACTGCAAAAAAATAAAAATAGAATCATTTCCAATGACAATTTTATAAAATTGTCTTATCCCATTAGGATCAAATATCTATAAAGCAAATCCGCTCTTACTAATGAGCCGTTCATTCATTAGTCGAGAGCGTTTTTTTGTTTAGTCGATGATATAATAAAGGCTACCTATTTTATGGCGTTGGTGAGGAAAGCACTGAAGGAAACGAGGTTATTGGGTGAGAGCCATAGGGCTGCTTGGAGGGTGCCGAAGCATTAGATCTTTAGCTACGTACGGATACGGTATGTGCATCGAAGCGGAGAACAGACAAGGATAGGTACATGCCACTAGCGCCTCCTTGCTTGCAGCCTTTACATGGCTACCAGTAATCTTGATCCCTCCATAAATTTCGAGAAGTTAGTATTTAAGCAACTTAGATTTTCTACCAACCTTAGATGATGAAGAATTTAGATATATTGGACTGTAAGGAATTCTATAGCATAGTACTATTAATCAGTATTTATTAAAATTGACCTTGAATATAAATTTCGAAAAGAATTGTCCATATATTTGTGACAAAATTAATACGTCTCTAAAAAAAAGTATACTTTCTATACTAATTTGCTATAATTGGTTCATAAAAATGATAAATCCATAGAAACACCATCTTTCGTACTGTTCGTTTGTTGAAAAGACACCGTCAAAAAAGGACGTTTTTTCTGTTTCGGTACATAGGAAACAGGTAATTAAAGGTTATAAGCATGCAGAGAAGAATGGTAAAACAGTCAAAATTCAAATTTCTCATTTTTTTAGTATTATGGGAGGCGTCAAGCTATGAATGAACAAGTATTAGATGAAGCTGTAGATAAATATGAGATGATTTTTGAAGGAAATAAAGTGACGCGGACATTAACTGTATGCGCGGAAGATTTGATTGAAAATGCAGACGGTCAATTGGATTGTCCATTGGAGTATGTGTTGCGTAGAAATCAATTGTCTATTAGTGATTTAAATGCATTATCTCCAGAACGGGCTATTTTCGTGCATAAAAAGGGAGAGAAATCGACTATCTTAAACGAGATCGTTTTAAACGTGAACTTTTGATTTTCTAAAGGAGAAGAATCCTGTTATGAACAAATGTACTTGTTCATAACGGGATTTTTTTGTTTGGAACGTGACAAGAGATACTTTATACTGTGTGAAAAAGGAGAAGAGTCATGAAATCACTTTATATTCCAACAGATAATGGGAATTATACTGTTGCGTGTCGGGAAAAGGACTGCCTTTGTTGTTGCTGCATGGAAATGGAGAAAGTTCTTCTGTTTTTCAACACCAAATAACTTTTTTTTAGTCATTTTTATACTGTGATTGCATTAGATACTCGAGGCCACGGAGAATCTGAACATGGAGAGGGCAAGTTGTCTTTTCAACAGTTTGCTCATGATCTATAAATCGTGCTGGATTATTTAATTTGTTCGCTATATCTTTTTTAAAAAATCATTGAATCTTCAGCTAAAGATACTATAATAGATAAGGGCGATAAAATCGGTTTTTATGAATAGTTGAAAATAAGGTAAGGTTAAAACGTATAGAAAACCGAGTTTTCGAGATGCGTATAAATTAGAGCTGATAAAAAAGCTCTATTTTTTATTTTTGGAGAAAATAGCGATAGTACACAAGTAATCCAGTCTTCACAATATAAAGAGGATTGAGTGGATAATATATGGAGGGTTTATATGGAAAAATTAGGATTTGATCCGCAAAAATATATCGAGGAGCAAACAAAATATATCTTAGAACGAGTGAATAATTACGATAAGTTATACTTAGAGTTTGGTGGTAAATTGATTGGGGATAAGCATGCTAAGCGTGTCTTGCCTGGATTTGATGAAGATGCAAAAATCAAGTTGCTGCAAAAGTTGAAAGATAAATCTGAAATTATTATTTGTGTTTATGCTGGAGATATTGAACGCAATAAAATTCGGGGCGATTACGGTATTACGTATGATATGGATGTCTTCCGTTTGATCGATGAATTGAGAGAATATGAATTGGAAGTAAATAGTGTGGTTATTACACGATACCATGGTCAGCCGTCTACAAAGATGTTCATCAACAAATTGGAGCGAAGAGACATCAAAGTCTATACTCATGAATCCATTGAAGGGTATCCATCCAATTTAGATGTGATCGTCAGCGAAGAAGGATTTGGGAAAAATACTTATATCCCCACAACTAAACCGATCGTGGTAGTTACGGCACCAGGCCCAGGAAGTGGGAAATTAGCAACCAGCTTGAATCAGTTGTATCATGAACGTCGTCACGGGAAAATAGCCGGCTATTCTAAATTTGAGACTTTTCCAGTGTGGAATGTCCCTTTGAAACACCCTTTAAATATTGCTTATGAAGCAGCTACGGTAGATTTAAAAGATGTCAATATGATTGATAACTTTCACTATGAAAAATATAATGAAATTGCGGTAAATTACAATCGGGATCTAGAAACGTTCCCTGTTATCAAACGAATCATTGAAAAAATTACTGGAAAAGAATCTGTTTTTCAATCTCCAACCGATATGGGTGTCAACCGAGTTGGATTTGGGATCATTGATGATGAGGTAGTAAAAGAAGCCTCTAAACAAGAAATTATCCGCAGAAGCTTTGCGACGGAAGCCGATTTTAAAAAAGGTCTGGCGGATGAAGAAGTCTTGAATCGGATGAAGCTGATTATGGAAGAAGTAGAATTAAAACAATTAGATCGTGTTCCTGTGGGACCAGCTCGCAGATATGCAGAAAAAGTTAAAAAACATTCAGATACCAATGATATACAAGCTGTCATTGCTTTTGAGTTGCAAGATGGCAGAGTAATTACAGGAAGAACTACGCCTTTGATGGATTCTAGTTCAGCAGCCATTCTAAATTCGATCAAAGAATTGGCGAATATTTCAGACGACATCCATTTATTATCGCCAATGATTTTAGAGACCATTCAAAATATGAAAAAAAATGATCTGCACAGTAAACTGCCGACTTTGAAAGCCAGTGAAATACTGATCGCATTAGCCATCAGTGCCGTGACCAACCCAATGGCTCAATTGGCTTACAGCAAATTAGCTCAATTAAATGGAGTGCAAGCTCATTCTACAGTGATGCTGAACAGCGACGACGAACAAGTTTTGCGGAAATTAGGCATTGACGTCACTAGCGACCCAGCTTACCCATCAGAAAATTTATATTATTTATAGAGAGCGGAGCATGGCGTTCAGCTCACCGGACAAACCACCCAAGGCGACGACAGTTAGGTGGTTTTTCCTAACAGTCGCCTTGAGTGTTTTGGTAGAGAGAGCTGCCATGCGCAGCTCGTTTAAAAGCAGAGAGCGGAGCAAAGCGTTTAGACCATCGAATATAAACTCATCCCTAACAGCCAGAGGTACTTTCCTGACAGTTGGGGATGAATTTATAGGCGTATGGTCTGCTTTGCGCAGCTCGTTTGAAACCAGAGAGCAGAGCATGGCGCTAATATGCAAAAAAATAAAGGAAGGGATTTTTCCCTTTCCTTTATTTTTTTGCTTTAATGAGTGATTTTAGCTCTTATTTATCTGCGTTTTCCAAAAATACGCAAAATAGCTAAGAAAATATTAATGAAATCTAAGTATAATTCTAGAGAGCATCCAATGGCCACGCTGCTGGCAAGGGCTGTTCCTCCATAGTAACTGTAAACTTTTTTACATTTTTGCGTATCATAGGCTGTTAGACCCACAAAAATGAGAACTGTGATAATGGAAAGAATGAAATCAGCGGCAGTACTTTGTAAGAAAAATAGATTTACTAGTGAAGCAATGATTAATCCAAGCAACATGCTCATCAAGATTCCACCTAATGAAGATAGATCCTTCTTAGTTACAAAACCAATTAAACTCATAACAGCGAATAATGCAAATGTAGAAACGAAAGCATTTAGAATACTAGCTGTTGTATAAGCTAATAAGACGAGCGTTAATGTCATACCGTTCACAATAGAATATAAAATAAATTTCACAGCATAATTTGCTGGGCTTTTCACTTTTTCGGGATTAAAGCGAAAACTGAATACCAAAACTAATTCTAAAATAATGAAACCATAAAAAGCCATTCCATTTGTGGCGGTCATCAAATTCCAAAACGCGTTAGCAATCGGCGTATAAGTATAAAGTAATAAGTAAACCATTAAAGCACTAAGCAAAATTCCTCCAGCCATCCAAGCATAGATACTTGCCATAAATTGTGGAAAGCCACTTTTTGAATCCATAACTTTCTGTTGATTGTCCATGTGCATTCTCCTCTAAATAATAATCTTGTGATAAATAAGTTAAGTTCATCTTATTCTAACCAACTTCATGATGAAGGTCAAAATATTTGACAGATATCATGAAAAAATATAGGAAATATTTTTGAAACTTAAATAGGTATGCTACTATTGAAAATGTACATAGGTAAGATTTAATTTAGTGAATGGAGGAATAAAATATGTTAGAAGCCAAACATTTAAAAAAGACATTTGGCCCATTGACGGCCGTTGACGATGTTAGCTTTACAATTAAAGAAGGCGAGATTTTAGGAATGATCGGCCAGAATGGAGCTGGGAAAACAACTACATTCCGTTTGATTCTCGATTTTTTAACGTCAGATTCTGGAGAAATTTTATGGAACGGAAAGCCGCTGACAAAAGCTGATTATGATATTATTGGTTATTTACCGGAAGAAAGAGGATTGTATCCTAAAGTAACGATTGAAGATCAGCTGATTTATTTTGGTCGTTTACGCGGGAAAAGCAAAAAAGAAGTAAAATCACTGATCGATATGTGGATGGAAAAATTTCAGGTAAAAGGGAAAAAAACGGATAAAGTAAAATCGTTGTCTAAAGGGAATCAACAAAAAGTTCAATTGATCGCGACGTTACTTCATGAACCCAAATTAGTTATTCTAGATGAACCATTCAGTGGATTAGACCCGGTGAATGCAGGTATTTTAGAAGAAGGGATCAAAGAATTGCGTCAACAAGGGGCCTGTGTTATTTTTTCAAGTCACAACATGAATAATGTAGAGGAAATCTGCGATCATTTATTGATGCTGCGTGATGGATCAGTGGTCTTGAAAGGCACGGTAAAAGAAATACGAGAACAATTTGGCCGTACAAAACTATTCTTGGAAACGCCTATGAGTCAACAAGAGTTAAGTGAACTTCCCGGAGTGAAAAGTGTCAAAACCACTAATGAGGGCGTTTATTTATTGGATTTAGAAGATGCTTCGTATGGGAAACAGATTTTTGATGTTGTAACGAAAGATGGCTTTATTCCAACTTTTAGCCAACAACCTCCCACATTAGAAGAAATTTTTAAATTGAAAGCTGGTGAACCGGGTGAATAAATTTTGGGTTATAGTCGGTGAAGTTTATCGAAAAAATGTCAAGTCGTTAGGTTTTATATCAATGGTTTTTGCACCTATTATTATTTTGTTAGTCATTGCAGCTATCATTTATTTTGTTTCTGAGTCAGAAAATGGCGGAATACCTGAGATTGCTGTACTATCAGATGACCAACAAGTACAAGCTATTTTTCAAGCTGAGGAAGAACAATTTGAGGTCAACACTGCTATTGCCACGGTTGAAGATGCGGAAACCGCTATGGAAGCTGAAGAACTAGACGGTTATCTAATCGTAGAAGAAGAAAATGGATTGTATCAAGGAAATTATGTCTACTCACCAAACAGCCAAGATGTGGATACTTACTATCTAACTGGGGTTTTGTCTTCGATTCAACAGATTCAGCAAGCCGAAAATCTAGGGTTGACGCAAGAAGATATTGCCAGTATTTTAACACCGGCAACACTTGAACAAACGCGGATTGAATTTGAAGGTGGAGGAATCACCACAACAGAGAGTGCTGAAGACGCTTTACGTATGGGGAGCGCTTATGCTGTGGGGATTGCAGTATTCATGTTTATCATGACCTATTCCAGCATTATTGGAGAAGAAATTGCTTCTGAAAAAGGAACGCGAATCATGGAAGTTATTCTGTCCAGTGTTTCTTCAACCGTTCATTTCTTTGGGAAATTAGTGGCGATTGTACTCATTTGTTTTACACAAATCGCGATATACGTTGTACTGGGATTGATCGCTTTACAACTGAATTTTGTCCAAGATTTGCTTCAAGGAATCGATATCTCTGCTATTTTCCAAGGATTAGTGGGAACGTCGTTAGCTTATTTTATCCTAGGAATCGTTCTCTACGCTATTCTCGCAGCTTTCCTAGGCTCTCTTGTGTCAAAAGTAGAAGATGTTTCAAAAGCTGTTACTCCAATCGTCTTCTTATCACTTGCAGGGTTTTACGCAGGAATGTTTGCCTTTTATAATCCTACCCATATAATTGTAAAAATAGGTTCGTATATTCCTTTGTTTACATCATTTATTATGCCATTTAGAGTTGCGAGTGATACGGTCACAAGTACAGGGGTTATCATATCCATTGTAGTGTTGATAGTATTTGTACTGTTGACTACTTGGTTGTCACTGCTGCTTTACCGCTCAAGTGTCTTGATTTATTCTGATGCAGGTATGTTTAAAACGATGAAAACATCTATTAAATCTATGAGAGCTCAACAAAAAGTATAGTATACGGAAGAGATGAAAAAATACCAGCAGAAGGTTAAGCCTTTTGCTGGTATTTTTTGGTTATTCGTTGCTGTCAACTGAATCTGATTTATCCCATTTTAGGGTGATGACAACTTCTTTATTTTTGATGACTTCAGCAAAAGCTTCTGTATACATTTCAGTTATCTGCTGCATCTGTTCAGCTAAAAAGCCGGCTTCTAATGAGAAAACAGAGTCTTTGCTTGCTAAACGCAAATCAATGATTTCGCCTGATAATATATATGTATGAGAACTCCGTTTTTCTTTAGTGCAAGTAAGAGAACCAAAAGAAGCTTGTTCAAAAAAATGAACGATCTCTTCATAACTGGTTAAAGGGTGATTTCTAGCCAATTCTTTACCAGCCCAATATAAAATCGATTCTGCATCTTTGCCTAATAGATTGGTCAGTAATTCAGATCGAATTAATTCATGACCAAATAAATTAACGGGTACATTTGCTGAATCAAGATTAAGTTCTTCGCGATTTAATTTCTTTCCCAATGTCTTCACCTCAATAGTTTCATTCATTATTATACATGGATTGATATAAGAAGCCTACTTTTTTTTATACAGGTGAAAGGAAAAAAGAAGAGATTGACAAAAGTAATTCAACAATTGAAAAGAGCTAAAAAATAAAAATAACTGCCTAAAGAAATCGATATAGACTTGAATTTTTATGTTAAAAAAGGGACAATAAACACTAGAGCAGTATAATTTATATAAAGGTTGTTAAAATATGACAAAACAAGCAATAGGTTTTATAGATTCAGGTGTGGGCGGTTTAACGGTTGTAAAAGAAGCTATGCGTCAATTGCCGAATGAATCTATTTATTACGTTGGAGATACAGCTCGCTGTCCTTATGGTCCTAGGCCGCAAGAACAAATCCTACAGTTTACTTGGGAAATGACTCAGTTTTTGCTGAGCAAAGATATTAAGATGCTGGTAATAGCTTGCAACACAGCTACAGCGGTTGCATTAGAAGACATTAAAAAGAAACTGGCTATTCCAGTAATCGGCGTGATTTTGCCAGGAAGTCGAGCTGCTATTAAAGCTACGGCAAATGACCGGGTAGGAATTATCGGTACAGAAGGAACTGTAAAAAGCAAAATGTACGAAAATTTGATCCGCTCTAAAGATAAAGAAGTCAATGTGACTAGTTTAGCTTGTCCAAAATTTGTGCCATTAGTAGAAAGTAATGAATTTAGAAGCGCGATTGCTAAAAAAGTAGTTGCTGAAACGCTGAAAACATTAAAAAATAAGCAATTAGATACCTTGATCTTAGGATGTACACATTATCCTTTATTGCGTCCAATCATTCAAAATGTGATGGGAGAAAAAGTTACGCTGATTGATTCTGGTGCTGAGACGATCAGTGAAGTGAGTACGATATTAGATTACTTTAATTTAGCAGAAGAAAGCAAAAAAAACAGCGTAAGTGAGCGTAAATTTTATACTACAGGATCCAAGCAGATGTTTCATGACATCGCTTCTCAGTGGCTGGGAGCAGTCCACTTAGAAGTCGAAAAAATCCGATTAGGTACAGCGGACTAATAAAAAAATAGCATTTGAAGGTTAATAAAGGGGTCTGTTTATGCGTAAAGATGGAAGAAAACTACATGATATGAGAGAAGTCATTATTGAACCCAACTATTTGATCCATCCAGAAGGATCTGTATTGATTTCAGTTGGAAAAACAAAAGTTATCTGTACTGCAACAGTAGAAAATAAGGTTCCTCGCTTTGTACGAGGTCAGCATAGTGGATGGGTCCATGCAGAATATAGTATGCTTCCCAGAGCTACGCAAGAAAGAAAACAACGAGATGCCGCAAGAGGTAAAATAAATGGGAGAACGATGGAAATCCAACGATTGATAGCCCGTTCTTTACGCTCAGTGGTAGACTTAGAAAAATTAGGAGAACGCTCGATCGTGGTCGATTGCGATGTGATTCAAGCAGACGGCGGAACGAGAACAGCTAGTATCACAGGTGGTTTTGTGGCTTTGAATTTAGCCATCCAACAATTGTTGGATCAAGGAGTACTAAAAGAAAATCCAATTACAGAGAATATTGCAGCCATAAGTGTTGGTATGCTGACAAATGATCAAATAGTGTTAGACGTAGACTATCTTGAAGATAGTGCTGCTGCGGTAGATATGAATTTTGTGATGACCTCAAGTGGTAAATTCTCTGAAATTCAAGGTACCGGAGAAAAAACAGCTTTTTCTCAAGATGAGATGTTTGAAATGATGGAATTAGGAAAAAAAGGGATTAAAGAATTGATCAAGCTGCAAAACAAAGCGATCAGAGAGGGCAAACGAATGAATCATAAATTGACAGACTATCCGTTAACTACAGCAAGTAAAGAAATCCTTATTGCTACTAGAAATAAAGGCAAAGCTTCTGAATTTGAGAGTCTGTTTGCTGCAAAAGGTTTTACGATTAAAACATTGTTGGATTATCCAGAAATTCCAGATGTGGAAGAAACAGGAGTTACATTTGCTGAGAACGCGTTGTTAAAAGCTGAAACGATTGCTGAAAAATTCAATATAATGGTACTGGCAGATGATTCTGGATTGAAAGTAGATTTTCTTAATGGCAATCCGGGTGTTTATTCTGCACGATTTGCTGGAGAAATGAAGAGTGATGCTGCAAACAATGCTAAGTTGCTGCATGAATTGACTCATATACCGCCAGCAGAACGAACGGCTCAATTTCATTGTACACTTGCATTAGCAGCTCCAGGAAAAGAAAGCTTAGTGGTCGAGGGGGAAGTAGAAGGACAAATACTGTCTATTCCTAGAGGTGATAATGGATTTGGCTACGATTCGTTATTTTATGTAGCCGATAAGGATAAAACAATGGCAGAAATGACAGAAGATGAGAAAAATGCGATCAGTCATCGTGCGAAAGCTTTACAAGAATTGGAAAAAGTATGGGATGAGTGGGTTTCGAATATCGACAGATGAGGAGAATCAGGTAATGAAAATACTCGTTGTTAGTGATAGCCATGGAGATAGAGATGTGCTGGTAGAATTAAAAGAATTGTATCAGGATAAAATGGATCGGATGTTTCATTGTGGAGATTCTGAGTTAGAAGCAACAGATGAAATTTGGGACTCTTTTGTAACGGTGAAAGGAAATATGGATTTTGATACGGAATTAAAATTGGAGCAAGTGATAGATGTTGAGAATGAACGTTTTTTTATGGCTCACGGACATTTTCTTGATGTAAAATCTACCATGAACCCTCTTTTAAAGGCTGCCAAAGAAGTCCATGCGAATTTTGCTTTTTTTGGACACTCTCATGAACTAGGAGTCGAAAAAAGAGGAAATATCATCTTGTTGAATCCAGGAAGTATTTTACAACCAAGGGGGAGATACAATATTAAGACTTATGCGATAATGGATATAGCAGAAAAAGAGGTAACTGTTACTTACTACGATCGTGAACATAAGCTACTGGATGATTTAGTGGTGCATTTTACGCGAAGCTGAAAATGGTCTTTAAATGTAAATACAACTAATTTTCTAAAATTTTCTAAAGTTAACTCGAAAAAATAGGATTTTGTGTCATTTTGTTATAAAATATGAAGGGCAGAATGTGCTTTATAGGAGGAAACAATCAATGATTGGAAGTAAAATCCAAGCGATGTTTTTAGAAAATCAGGACCATTTCTTAGTCCCCGCTAGTGAAGTGGCTCATGTACAAATGGAAAATAATCTAAGTCATGCTTTACTCGTGTTAACAAAAATCGGTTTTAATGTAATTGTAGTGTTAGATAAACAATCGCATGTGAGAGGATTGATTTCAATCCCTCTTATTATGGAAGCTATCACTGGGGTTCGTCAAATGCACTACGATCAGCTGGATGTGCTGAAAGTAGGGGAAGTCATGAGAACGGATTTCGCTCTTTTAGATGAGGATTATGAATTGGAAGATATGCTGCACTTGCTTGTAGATAATCCTTTTATTTGTATGGTAGACAATGAGAATAAGTTCTCAGGTATTATTACCAGAAGAGAAATATTGAAATCGGTGAATCATTTGATGCATGAATTCGAACACCATTATGATGTTCACGAAAAAGAAGAGACGATACTGAACTAATTCCTTAGATGTAACCAAACTTCGAAATAACCGCCTCATTAGAGGCGGGCTTTTTTAAGTTTTGCCTGTCTATTTAAAAAGTAGGATCCTATCGTTTATATAAAAGATTTAACAAGGAGAATTGCCATTAATGAATAACTTAGATCCATTTATTAAGATAAGAAGAGATTTGCACTTGATTCCTGAAATAGGACTGCAAGAGTACAAAACATATGAATATTTACTGAACGTTATCCACCAGCTGTCAAGTGAGCATTTAGAAATACAAACAGATGAAACAGCTATTTTGGTGCGTGTCAGAGGAACAGAAGGAAAAAGAACCATTGGCTGGAGAACGGATATCGATGGGCTGCCGGTGGTAGAACAAACAGATTTAGCTTTTGAATCAGCGCATGCAGGAAGAATGCACGCCTGTGGACATGACGTACATATGTCTATTGCGTTAGGGTTATTGTCTTATTTTAGTGATCACCCAACTAAAGATCATTTAGTGTTCTTCTTTCAGCCAGCAGAAGAAACAGTTAGCGGAGCCAAAATTTATTATGACAAAGGCTTTTTAAACGACTGGATGCCAGATGAATTTTATGCATTGCATGTAGATCCTAATCAACCTGTAGGATCCATCTCTACTAAAGTGGGGACTCTTTTTGCTTCTACGTGTGATGTAAAAGTATCTTTTAAAGGTGTAGGAGGACATGCAGCGTATCCTCAAACAACAAACGATATGATCGTAGCCGCGAGTCAGTTTGTCAATCAAGTGCAAACAATCGTGAGTCGCAATGTCAATCCGATAGAAGGAGCAGTAGTGACATTAGGATCATTTCATGGCGGAACCGCCGGCAATGTGATAAGTGACCATGCCAACATTGAAGGAACGATCCGAGCTTTGACCAAAGATATGAGCTATATGGTTCAAAAAAGGTTCAGAGAAATTGCTAAAGGAATCGAAATGACTTATCAGTGTAAAGTAGATGTGGACTTAAATATGTATGGTTACTTGCCGGTCATCAATTCCCCCAAAGAAACGGCTGAGTTTATTGAATTTATGGAAAACAAAGAAGGCGTTCATTTTCAAGAAGCAGAAACAGCCATGACAGGAGAAGATTTCGGTTACTTATTAGACAAGGTTCCTGGAACGATGTTCTGGTTGGGGGTAGACACTCCTTTTGGATTGCATCACCCTCAAATGTCGCCTGACGAATCAGCTATTCCCTTTGCAATCCAAACGGTTAGCGACTTTTTAGAGCAAAAAGGAAATCATGTATTGTAAAAGAGATCAAAAAAATACCCAAACTGTCTATTGCTGACGGTTTGAGTATTTTTTTTAAGCTTTCATATTAAAAGTCGTTATAGGTATTTCTATACCGGCTTCCGATAAGCTGGTAACATACTCTTGGAAAAAGCTATGTTGAACACTATATTGCTGACCATTCAAGGTATACATGGTAATTCGAATCCCTGTTTGTCCATCTCCGATATCAATGAGACCTGTGTAAGATGGTTCTTCAGTAATTTCAGGGTATTGAGGTACTAAACGTTCATTAACCTCTTGAATGACACTAGAAACTCTTTGGACATCTGCATCAGGGTATAAACGGATATTGATCATTACTTGCATGTCCTCGCGTGATTTATTGCTGACAATAGTAATGTAACGGTTGGGTACGTAATTCAGCGTTCCATCGAAACTTTTGACTTGAGTAGTTTTTAAATTTACGTCGACAACGGTACCTGAAACGGTATCCAATTCGACCACATCTCCGACATCCAATTGTTTTTCAAGCAACAAGAAAAATCCGTTTACGATATCACTAACAAAACCTTGAGCACCTAAAGATAAGGCTAACCCGATCACTCCAGCTCCAGCCAATAAGGATCCGACAGGTACACCTAAGACAGTTAAAACAGAATAAGCTACTAGAAATCCTAGTAATGCATGAAAAAGATTTTTTGATAGACTATTTAATGTATTCAGTCGATTGATAGTAATGCTCTCTTTTTTCCTATATCTAGTGAAAGCTTGGCTGATTAAAAAATCTCCAATTCTTTTCACAATGTAAAATAATATTAGGAAAAAAATAATTTGAATTGCAGTAGTCAAAACATTACTGATTACTTCATTCCAATCAATGGAATTCCAATATTGATTAAAGAGACTTGTTTTTTCTACTACCTCATTTACTACATTATCTGTAACGTTACTTTCATCCAATTTTCTTCACCTCGTTAAAAATTAACTCACATTGATTTATATCTTAACAAAAAAAGGCGATAAATAAAACCAACCGAGTTTTAACTTCTAAAAACCGCATTTTATAAAGGGGAAAAATGAGTATCTGATTAAGTAAGAAAAAAATAATAAATTTTTTTGTGTATTCCATTTCGTATTGTTTGAAGTCCTTTTTTTTAAATGGTATTCTATATTCGAATAGGAAAACGTTTTTTAATAGCTGGCTCAATTGTATAAGTCACACAAGCTTCTATTAAAAAATAACACGATAAAATTTATAGGAAGTGAGGGATTCATATGACAGGTGGAGAAATTGCTGCATTAATTGCTGCAGTTGCATTTGCAGTATTAGTGGTCTTTTTAGTGATTGTCTTGCTTAAAGTATCAAAAATTATGGGAGAAGTTTCCAGCACAGTTAAGGAAGCGAATTCCAGTCTTCGTGTCATTACTAAAGATGCGGATAATTTATTAATCGAAGTAGAGGGGTTATTGAATAAATCCAACACTACATTAGATGACGTAAATGGCAAGCTGGGCAAAACAGATCCTTTATTCCAAGCTATTGGAGATTTGGGGGTTTCTGTTTCAAGTTTAAACTCTTCAACACGTAACTTAACGGATCGTGTTACAGGAGTGACGAAACGTACTGCACAAACAGGAGTGGCAACAAAAGTAGGTAAGACAGCGATGAACATGAATCGCAAAAGAAAAAATAAAAAAGAATCAAACTAATCAATACTGAGATCAAAACTGGGAAGGATGGATAATGTATGAGTAAAAAAGGCGGATTTTTATTAGGAGCAATTTTAGGAGCAGCAGCTGCTGCAACGACTACACTGTTATTTGCACCTAAATCAGGGAAAGAATTGAGATCAGATCTTTCTGACCAAGCTGATAAGGCTAAAGGAACAGCTAAAGAATATTCACAAATTGCAAAAGAAAAAGGAACTGAAATGAAAGATGTTGCAGTAAATGCAACAGATGACATTAAAATCAGTTTGAAAGATACAGCTAATAAAATGAAGAGTCAAATGTCTTCAAGTACACAAGAAGCGAAAGAAGATTTAAAAGATATCCAGTCTGAAGTGAAAGATGCTACGGATGAAATGAAAGAAAAAGGCTCAGAAGCAAAAGAAGACTTCCAAACAGAAAATGAAAAAGTCATTTCTGACATGGAAAAAGCAAAAGAAATGCCTCAATTTACTTCTGATAATATGAAAAAAGAAGTCGAAAGAGCTACAATGGATTTCGATTATGATCAAGAAAAAGCAAAAGAAGACCCTGATTATCGTACAACCAACACTAGTACCGAACAGACAAAAGAAAATAGTGATGGGGAAAAAACTACTAATACAAATGTAGGGATTTAACGATTCATTTAGAACATCAAAAGAGAGAAGCGGGACTAAAAATCCGCTTCTCTTTTTTGATGTTCTTAAAGTCAGTATTTTATGAAATACTAGTATATGTTTTAGGAGTATGTGTAAATACTTCACAACTATCGGCAGTTACATATACACAATCTTCAATTCTAACACCGGCAACACCGGGAACATAAATACCTGGCTCAATAGAAAAACACATACCTTCCCGAATCACTAAATCGTTTCCTTCCATAATGGAAGGAAATTCATGTACGCTGCTTCCTAAACCGTGTCCTAATCGATGATTAAAATATTTACCGTAACCGGCATCAGTGATAATGTCTCTGGCGATTTTATCGAGTTCTCCAGCGGTTACCCCTGGTTTGACCGCTGCTATTGCCGCTTCATTCGCTTTTAAAACAATCTCATAGATTTCTCGAGCTTTTTCACTAGGTTCTCCGAAGGCAACAGTACGTGTCACGTCACTGGTATACCCATCGTGCACAACCCCTAAATCGAATAAAACAAGATCATTTTTTTGAATACGTCGATTTCCAGGAACACCATGTGGACTAGCAGCATTGTCTCCGGTTAATACCATTGTTTCAAAACTCATATTTTTGATACCCATTTTTTTTAATTCGTATTCAATTTCAGCTACGATTTCTTGTTCTTGAATACCTTCTTTAATCGCTTTAAACCCAATTTCTAAAGCTTTATCAGCCCATTTTCCAGCTTCACTCATTTTTTGTATTTCATCTTTTGTTTTGATTAATTTCATCCCTTGGATTTTAGGAGTAGCATCTGAAAAATTTACTTTAGGGAATACCATTTGCAATTGTTCTAGACGAGCAACAGTCAAAAACTCCTTTTCAATAGCTAAGGTTGTTAAAGATCCTGCCCGCTGTTCAACCGCTTGGCGAATCAATTCCCACGGGTTTTCATGGTCTAAGTAGTCAAATACATCATACTCCCATGCACTATTCAAAGCATCTTCTTTTTCTAAAGCTGGTACAAAAAGAAAAGGAGAAGCGTTTTTTAAAACCATCAGAGCTAAAATTCTTTCATGCGGTTCACTTTCGTAACCACTAAAGTAAGCTACGTTTCCTGGATCATTGATAAAAACTGCTTCTTTATTTTCTTCTTCCAACCATTCTTGCAATAGTTCTAATTGTTTTAACATTTTAATGACCTACTTTCTAGAGAACTTGTTTTTCTATCTTATTGTAGCATTAAAATAGGCCAGATAACTACTTTAAAAGAACAATTGAAACCGCTGTCTGAAAACAATTGTGAAATTTTCATGAAAATAAATATAAACCGCTTGCAATCTTATGATAGATTTGGTAGATTATACATATTGAAAAGTGAGATAAAAAAGTGAACAGAACTGAATTTAAAGGAGATACTTATAATGGAAAAACAAACAATTACAATCTATGATGTTGCTCGTGAAGCAAATGTTTCAATGGCAACTGTTTCTCGTGTTGTTAACGGCAACCCGAATGTAAAACCTACTACACGAAAAAAAGTTTTGGATGTTATTGATCGCTTGGATTATCGTCCAAATGCCGTAGCACGAGGTTTAGCAAGCAAGAAAACAACGACTGTAGGAGTTATTATACCAGACGTTACGAATCTGTATTTTTCTTCTTTAGCAAGAGGGATCGATGATATTGCAACTATGTACAAATACAATATTATTTTAGCTAACTCAGACCAAAACGATGTAAAAGAAGTTCAAGTGTTAAACACCTTACTTGCAAAACAAGTAGATGGAATCATCTACATGGGTCACAAAATCACAGATGAAATGAGAGCTGAATTTTCCCGTTCTAAAACCCCAGTTGTTTTAGCTGGAACTGTAGATCCTGATGATCAAATGGGCAGTGTAAACATTGATTACAAAAATGCGACAGAAGAAGTAGTCACAGAATTGATTAAATCCGGTAATGAAAGAATTGCTTTTGTTTCTGGGTTGCAAACTGAACCGATCAATGGTGTATATCGTTTAGCTGGATACAAAGAAGCATTAGAAAAAGCTAATATGGAATACGATGAAAGTTTAGTATTTGAATCAGAATATACATTTACTACTGGAGAAGAAGTCTTTACTAAGTTAGCTGAATCTGGTGCTACAGCTGCATTTGTTGGAGATGACGAATTAGCTGTAGGTATCTTGAATGGTGCACTGGACAGAGGCGTTAAAGTACCAGAAGATTTTGAAATTGTAACAGCAAATAATTCTAAATTGACTGAAATGACACGTCCAAAATTAAGTACTATTACTCAACCTCTATATGATATTGGTGCGGTAGCAATGAGACTGTTGACTAAATTGATGAATAAGGAAGAAACAGATGAAAAAACAATTGTCTTGCCTTATCATGTAGCTAATAGAGGAACGACTCGTTCAGAGAATTAATCATCCAAAAAAGCCGACCTTGGTAAATTCCAAGGTCGGCTTTTTCAGTTTAATCTACTCTTCGCTGTTTTCATCATCAGGAGATGTTTCTTCAGATTCCGTTTCGTTCTCTTCACTAGATGGTGGCTGAGCACCAGATCCAGCTTTTGATTTCCAAAAAGCATTTTGGATATGAGCTGGGCTACCAATTAAGAAATCATAAGTGGTCGTACCTGGAACTTTATCACTTGCAAAAATCTCTTGTTTCGTTTGCCCAGAAATAGATACTTTAGATCCATCTTGCAACCAACTGGAAGGAGTTGTGTTTGAATCTCTTTCTTCAAATTTTGCATATTGCAATTCTGACTGTTGGGCTGCTGCAACTGAACCAGCTGGGACTGTAATCTCCCCAGACTTCATACCAGTTTCAGCCAATATGGTATCTGTCACGATGCCTTCTGGTTGAACAAAGGTTTTATCCGTACCTATCAAAGTAGAATTATTTTCATACACAGCATTCATTAACCTAGCCCAAAAGTTGAGATTTCTTTTACTTGGGTGAACGCCGTTTTCAGTTTCGATGGAGATATTGTCTACGTCATAACCCATCCAAGTACTTAATGTTACTGTAGGGGTCATACCAATAAACCAAATATCTTCTCGATCATTAGATGTTCCGGTTTTTCCGGCAATATCTGCAGAGAAATTCAATAAATCTTCAGTACCTTTCACAGTACTGTTCTCCATAACTCCTCTAAGAATATCAACTGTCATATAAGCAGTTTCAGGAGTGAACACTTTTGTCGCTTCAGATTCATGTTGGTAGATCACTTCACCATTTTTGTTTTCAATTCGTTCAATAAGGAATGCATCAACATGGGTCCCTTTATTGGCTAATGTAGTATAAGCACTGGCCATTTCTACTATAGTTGGACCATAAGTTCTGCTGACAATCACACCTTCATCATTAACCTCTGTATTACCTGTACCGCCAAGAGCTAATGCAGCATTTTTGTATTCATTCGGATGAACAGCATCTGCACCAATTCCCATTAATGGCAGATATTCACCAGGAGCAGAGTTGTCTTCTAACATTTTTAAATAAATACGAGATGTAGGGATGTTCATGGAATTCACTAAAGATTCTCTGACAGAAACATTTTTACCTGAATAGACGTTTCCGACGTTTGTTACTTCTTTCCCTTCAATCCGTCCATTAGACCAGTTTGGCACGAATAAACGTGAATCCGACACCATACTTGCAGGTGTGATCAAACCATTTTCTAAAGCAGGAGCATAGACTAGTATCGGTTTTATGGTCGATCCGGGTTGTCTTTCTACGTATAATCCATGATTCAGCATATTGTCCATGTAATTTGTCCCACCGACAAAAGCAATGATTCGACCAGTTGCATTGTCTACCAGAGAAGAACCAACTTGGATATCCACCATTTTAGGAACAGATTCACCGGTTTTCGGATCTTCTTCCATTGGTTGGATATAAGAACCGCTGTCTTGATCATAAACGGCAGGAGCTTGTTTCGTTTGTCCTAAAGTAGGGCCATATTCAGAAGCCACTTTTTCTAATGCATCATGAATGGATTTATCAATAGTGGAATACACTTTATATCCATTTAGACGTAAATCATCGTCAGCTCGTTCATAGTACTGTTGGTACAAATCAGAGTCAGCATCAATTTCCTCTTTTGTATATCCGTCAGTCGTATAGAGCATTTCCATCACGATTGTACGAGCTTCTGTTTCCACAGCATCGTACGCGAAAGAATTTGTTTCTTGCTCGCTGTCTTGACGAAGAATGAAATCTTGTGTCAAGTCGTATTCACGTGCACTGCTGTATTCCTCTTCAGTAATATACCCCTCGCGGAACATACGGAACAATACTTCATTTTTTCGATTAAATCCGTTTGACTGATCTTCTTTCACTTCACCTGCATTTGTATAAGGGCTATAAGTGATTGGGTTTTGTGGAAGTCCTGCGATGAAAGCCGCTTGCGGAAGTGTGAGGTCTTTGGCAGTTACACCGAAGATACCTGTTGCAGCTTCCTGTACACCAGCGATATTTTGCCCCAAACTATTTCTGCCGAATGGGGAGACATTCAGGTAAGCCTGCAATATTTCTTCCTTGGAAAAATAATTTTCTACCCGAAAGGCAATCAAGATTTCATTTACTTTTCTTTCAAAGGTAACTTCAGGAGATAAAATTTGTTGTTTGACTAATTGTTGCGTCAAAGTGGATCCGCCTGAGGATACGCTAGATCCCAGTAATTGCTGTACCAGCGCACGCAATACCGCTTTTGGAACAACTCCAGGATGTTCCCAGAAGTATTCATCTTCTGTAGCAACGATACCGTTAAGGACGTCCTCAGAAATTTCGCTTAATGGAATATTAGTCCTTTTTAAATCAGACCTAAAATCACTGATTGTTTCTCCGCCAGCATAATACATAGTAGAGGTTTGTTCTACATTGCCAATGGCTAATTGCATTTCTTCATAATCAGGCGGCTCTTGTCCGGATACCAATGAAGCGAACAACCCCATTCCAGCTCCGCCTGCAAAAGCTCCACCAATAAGCAAAAGAATCGTAAGAATAATAACAAGATTTCTAGTCACGTTGTAAGCTACATTGAAACCAAAAACAGCTTTTCCTAAGAAGGTAGAGGATTTCTCATTGTCTTCAGAAGATACCTCTGTAGAATCCATATTCTCTTCATCAGCATAAGAAGCTTCATTTTCGACAGTCTGTTCGTTATTCTTTTTTCTTTCTTCCTGGAAGGCAGTCCACTTATTTTGCAAACTTTCCTTAGTAGAAGAAAAGAAAGCTCCTATTCTCGCTAAAAGAGCCAGACTAAATGTTTTAAATGAAAGCCAGCCTTTTTTTAACCCTTTTTTACACGAAAGATAAGTCCTTTTTACAGATGATCTTACTTTGGGATAAATTTCATCACTAAAAGTTTCCCAGCTCTTACGTATAAAACGGGCACTTTCTTGATAAACAGACTTTCCGGTTTGTGAAATCTTATCCCATAGAGAAGGACCATTATTATTTCCAGAATCGTTCAAATGTAAATCACCTCATAATCTATAAAGTATCGTTGCAAATTAGAATATAAAAAAAGGAAGTACAGTATTTCCCTATCTAAATCAGGTTCTTGTATCTTCCATATTGCTCCGCTCATTATACCAAATATAAAAAAAAAAGAAAATTTTTATCTTAATGACAAAAAATATAGTTGCTAAAAAGTGTTATTTTGTCAACTAAACGTTCAAAATTAAAAGAACTATTCAATAAGAATTAAAATAAGGCGGTACTAAAATGAGTTTGTTTTAATTTAGCGGTTGACATTCTCATTATCATTCCATTATACTAATAATATCAAATTTAGATTGCGAGTGATTCTTAATGAAAACACTGATAATAAAAGAACACATAAATCTGAATAATTTTTACTTTAGCTATTTTAGACGCTGTTTGTAGACATAAACATTATGGATGCAAACAGAACCAAGTTTGTGTCTATAGTGGCTAAAGCATTTTAGAATGTTTAAAAACCAGCCGCATAGATGAAAAAATCTAAGTGGCTGCTAAAAAAATCAATCAATAATGTATACGATTTGCACCTATTTAGATTTTTATCATCTAAATAGGTGCTTTTATTTTATTTAAAGAGAGGTGAGGAAAGAAAAATGTTGCATCAAATAAATAAAAAAAACTAGGGGGAAATGAAAATGAAAAAAACAACACAAATGAAAAAAGTAGTAGCAGGAGGAATCACTTTACTAGCTGGATTGGTATTAGCAGCTTGTGGTTCAGGTAGTTCGGCAGATGATGGCTCAATCGATATAGGAGTCCTGCAGTTTATGGAACACGAATCATTAAGTTCAGCTCGTAAAGGTTTTTTAGCTGAATTAGAGGATGCAGGCTACAAAGAAGGAGAAAACTTAACAGTCGACTACCAAAATGCTCAAGGAGATCAAGCGAACCTTCAAAGTATGAGTCAGCAATTGGTAGGAGAAAACGATGTTATTTTGTCTATTGCGACTCCAGCAGCTCAGTCATTAGCTAATGAAACAAGTGGAGACCCGATCCTTTTCACAGCTGTTACGGATGCTGTTGATGCAGGATTAGTCGACAGTAATGAAGCTCCAGGACGCAACATTACGGGAACAAGCGATATGGTTCCCATTGAAGAACAAATAGCACTTCTGCTTTCACTTACACCTGAAGCAGAATCGATCGGAATTATTTATAACGCTGGAGAACCCAATTCAGAGATTCAAGCAAACTTAGCTATAGAAGCTTTAGAAGCTGAAGGAGTTACTGTTGAAGTGTTAACGGTGGCCTCAACAAATGATGTACAGCAAGTATTGACAACTTTAGCACAAGATGTAGACGGATTATATATTCCAACAGACAACACACTGGCCAGTACAGCAGCAACTGTAGGAAATATTGCCATCGAATATCAATTGCCGGTTGTTGCTGGATCAGCTGAACAAGTAGAAGCTGGAGGGTTGGCAACATATGGGATCAATTATGAAGATTTAGGACGGCAAACAGCAAAAATGGCCCTGAAAATTATTGAAGAAGATGCTGATCCAGCAGATATCGCTGTTGAAACTTCTGATAGTTTGGAATTAGTTGTCAATAAAGAAATGGCAGAAGCATTAGGTATCGATCCGGATAGTATTGTATTGCCAGAATAAAACAATTTGCGGTTGTAAATGAAGGAGCGGTAAAAATTAATGGATATTTTATTATCAAGTGCGTCCCAAGGCTTATTGTGGTCAGTGATGGCGATAGGAGTTTATTTAAATGTTCGAATCTTGAATATTACTGATTTGACAGCGGAAGGTAGTTTCCCATTAGGAGCAGCTATTACAGCGACTTTAATTGTCAACAGGGTTCCACCATGGATAGCCGTATTGTGTGCCTTGGTTAGTGGTATGTTGGCTGGAGTCATATCAGCATTGCTGCACACCAAATTGAAAATCCCTTCTTTGATTTCTGGAATCATTACGATGACAGGGCTTTATTCGATTAATTTAAGGGTTATGGGAAAAGCCAATGTCAATTTGTTAGGTGAACCGACTTTGATGAGAACAGTAGAATCGTGGGGCGTAGGGACAAAGCTGTCTACTTTTGTAGTAGGTGGAATCGTAGTAATTCTTGTCATTCTATGTTTAAAAGTCTTTTACAGTACAGAAACAGGATTGGCAATTCGTTCAACAGGGGACAATCCAGAGATGAGTGAAGCAAACGGGATCAATACCGATAAAATGGAAATCATCTCTTATATGTTATGTAATGGATTGATTGCCATGTCAGGTGGATTGATTGCTCAAGACAATGGATTTGCAGATATCAGTAGCGGTATCGGGACGATTGTTATCGCATTAGCTTCTATTATTATTGGGGAAGTCATTTTCCGAAATATGACATTTGCTAAACGATTGATGACTATCGTTATAGGTTCTATTCTGTATCGTTTGATGCTGTCGTTAGTACTAGAAATGAACGTTGATCCGCAAGACCTGAAATTATTCTCTGCATTACTGCTGATTGCAGCTTTAGCCTCTCCCCTAGTTAAACTGCCAGGAAAATCGAGAAAAAATATTCGTCCACAGAATAAGAAGGGAGCCGAAGTTTTATGAGACCTGTTTTAGAAATGAAAAATATCCATAAAAGTTTTGAAATGGGTACAGTGAATGAGAACCACGTGTTAAAAGGGATCGATTTGACGATAAACGAAGGAGATTTTATCACGATTATTGGAGGAAATGGAGCCGGAAAATCTACCTTAATGAACAGTATTGCAGGAAGTTTTATGGTAGATGAAGGCACGATTCTGTTAGATGAAAAAGACATCACCAAAGAGCCGACAATGAAGAGAGCTAAATATATTGGCCGCGTATTTCAAGATCCTCGTATGGGAACAGCTTCTCGTTTAACTATAGAAGAAAACATGGCAGTTGCTTGGAAGAGAGGAAAAAAACGCGGGTTTGGAGTAGGAGTAAAAGAAGAGCAACGTGAACTGTTTCAAGAAGCCTTGAAACGATTGGGGTTAGGACTGGAAAAACGAATGAAAATGGAAATTGGATTGTTATCAGGCGGACAGCGTCAAGCCGTTACGCTGTTGATGGCTAGTTTGGTAACCCCTAAATTATTATTATTGGATGAACACACTGCTGCTTTAGATCCAAAAACCAGTCAAATGGTATTGAACTTGACCAATAAAATTATTCAGGAAGAAAACTTGACGGCTTTAATGATCACACATAATATGGAACAAGCTATTCAATATGGAAATCGATTGATCATGTTGAATGAAGGACATATTGTGGTGGACATTACGGGAGAAGAAAAACAACAGTTAACCATTCCAGGTCTACTGGAATTATTCCATAAAAACAGCGGTAGTGTGTTGAATGAAGATGCCTTAATACTCAGTTAGAAGAAACCACTAAAAAAGGTATTTGTGTAAGAATTGTTCTCTTATACGAATACCTCTTTTTTGTTTTTTTTTTAAGTCTCTTTGATGGATTTTTTGTTGTGACGGTTTACAATTAAAGGAGAAACAAAAAAGGAATTCAATCCCCTTTTTTATTCAGTAGAATAGTAGGAGGTCGAAAAATGTTTGTCACTATAGGGATCAAATTATTAGTTGGATTAGTTGGTTTGTTGATTGTTATGCGGACGTTAGGGAAAAAAGCCATGTCTGAAATCACCCCTTTTGATTTGATTTATACACTCGTTTTAGGAGGGATACTTGAAGAGTCCATTTATGATGATGCTGTCCATGCTGGACATATTTTATTTGCTTTAGCTGTTTGGGGAATGTTGATTTATGGGATAGAAGTATTTGTCCAGAAAAATGATGAAATCAATCATATCGTTAAAGGGAAACCCAGCGTTCTTATTCAAAATGGCCAATTGAATGAAGAGGAACTAGGGAAAAATCACATGGAGATGGAACAGTTACGTGCATTGCTGAGAAGTCAAAATTGTTTTTCTTTGGAAGAAGCCCGCTACGTTATCCTAGAGACGGGTGGAGAAGTGAGCGTGATGAAAAAATCTGACGTAGAGTCTATTTTGACCGTCTTACTGATTGATGAAGGCCAGATGGAGGAAAAGACGCTCAAAAGCATTGGAAAAGAAAAAAACTGGTTGTTGGAAGAACTGTCGAATGCTGGATATCCAGATCCTGAAAAAATTATCTATGCTGAATGGTCTCAAGAAAATGGATTATACGTTGTTCCTTATTCACAAATCGTTCACCAGTCATTGCATATAGATGGATAAATGAAAAAAGATGGCTATAAAAAAGGAGAGTTTAACATGCAAAAGATAGTGCCACATCTTTGGTTTGATAAAGAAGCTGTAGAAGCAGCCGAATTTTACACCTCTTTGTTTGAAGATTCAACAATAGATTCTGTTGTTCAACTTCATGGGACCCCTGCTGGCGATTCAGACACCGTATCGTTAACATTACAGGGACAAGATTTCATGTTTATCTCAGCAGGGCCCATTTTCCAATTAAATCCGTCTATTTCCCTCATGGTGAATTGTACTACGAAAGAAGAAATCAATCATCTATGGAAAGCTTTATCAATAAAAGGGACAGTCTTAATGGATTTAGGCAACTATCCTTTTAATGAGTGGTATGGCTGGATAAATGACCGCTATGGTGTTTCATGGCAGCTATTTTATGCAAATCAGCCGTTTGAGCAAAAAATCGTTCCTAATTTGATGTATGCTGGTGAACAAGCTGGAAGAGCAAAAGAAGCTATTGATTTTTACACGTCTCTATTTGAAAACAGTAAAGTAGAAAACGTTTCTTACTATGATCCTAAAGAGAATCCTGAACAAGACGGTATGCTGCAGTATGCATCATTTACTTTGGCAGGAAAGGAATTTTCAGCGATGGATAGTGTGGAAGCACATGCGTTTAAATTCAATGAAGCTTTTTCGATATTAGTGAATTGTGATACGCAAGAGGAAATCGACTTCTTGTGGAACAAACTTTCTGTAGTTCCTGAAGCAGAACAATGCGGGTGGCTGACAGACCGCTTTGGTGTATCTTGGCAAATTTCTCCAAGTATTTTAGAGGACTTGATGGACACTAAAGATGAGGAACAAAAGCAACGCGTCACAGATGCCTTTTTGCAAATGAAAAAAATGGATATTGCTGAATTGGAAAAAGCTTATAAAGGATAGTAAAGATTTGGCTAGATTCACTAAAGAGTCGATACTATGAAAAAAGCCGTCTGGTGCAAATGAGCTTTGCGTCAGACGGCTTTTTTTGATTGGTCAAATGTTCTTTCCTTTTTAAACTGTTTCAGGCAATTTTTCGCTGATAGCTGCTAAACGTTCGGCAACTTCTTCACGACTTAAATGGTGTTCTTTGACATAGCGGTTTTCTGGAGAAATACGACATTCATGAGAACAACCGCGTAAATGTTTGTGTTCATTTTCTTCAGAGGTAATAATTTGGCGGTTGCATTTTGGATCGCCACAGTTCACATAACGTTCGCAAGGAGTTCCGTCAAACCAGTCTTTTCCTATAACCACGTGTTCTTTACGGTTGATTGGGACACTGATGCGTTCGTCAAATACGTACATTTTTCCATCCCATAAGTCTCCTTGAACTTCTGGGTCGGTGCCGTAAGTGTGAATTCCGCCATGCAATTGGGCAACATCTTCGAAGCCCTCTTTTAATAACCAGCCGGAGAATTTTTCACATCGAATTCCACCTGTACAGTAAGTAACTACTTTTTTATCCATAAATTGTTCTTTGTTTTCACGAATCCATTCTGGTAAATCACGGAAATTTTTAATGTCTGGACGTACAGCGCCTCTAAAATGACCTAAGTCAAATTCATAGTCATTCCGAGCATCGATGACAACTGTATTTTCGTCCAACAAGGCTTCACGGAATTCTTTTGGCTCTAAGTATTTCCCTGTAGTTTCATTAGGATCCACATCATCTTCCAAATTTAATGAGACAATCTCTGGACGGTAACGAACATGCATTTTTTTAAATGCGTGACCTTCAGAGGGATCTATTTTGAAGACCATATCTGAAAAACGGTCATCAGCACGCATAGTATCCATATAGCGTTGAGTAGCCTCAATAGTACCGGAAACAGTACCGTTGATACCTTCTTCAGACACTAGAATTCTTCCTTTTAATTCGTTATCTTTACAAAAAGCAAGGTGTTGACGTCTAAATTCTTCTGGCTCTTCGATAGTAGTGTATTTATAATAAAGTAGTACTCGATAATCCATAGTCAATGTTATAACCTCCAAAATATTCACTAAACAATAGGCAAAAACGGTTTACCTATATAAGTCTGCTATTCTAGCAACACATTATACACCATATAAAGAAATAAAATCAAGGACTTGGAAAAAGTGATGAAAAAAAGACATATAAGCAGAAATTCTTAAAAGTAGAGGAAGAAGGAATGAAGATGAAACGATGTTCTTGGGCAAAAACAGATTTGCTGAAAGCGTACCACGATAAAGAATGGGGAAAACCATTGCATGATGATGCAAAATTATTTGAACTGCTGATCCTTGAAACCATGCAAGCAGGATTAAGTTGGGAAACCGTCCTTAAAAAGAGAGAGAACTATCGTCAAGCTATTGATGATTTCAATCCAGATATTATCAAAGACTATACTATAGAAAAACAAGCCCAACTTTTAGAAAGTCCTGATATTATTCGCAATCGGTTAAAAGTGAAATCTATTGTGACAAATGCAAAAGCTCTTATTGAAGTTCAAAAAGAATGGGGCTCATTTAATCACTATTTATGGAGCTATGTAGATGGACAACCAATTGATCATCAAATTAGGGATGAGTCAGAAGTGCCGACACAAAACGAATTGTCACAAAAATTATCGAAAGATTTAAAGAAAAAAGGATTTTCCTTTGTGGGTCCAACCGTTTGTTATGCGTATATGCAAGCTGCTGGCTTGATGAATGATCATCATATAGAGTGTGCGTTTAAGTAGTTTGGGAGAAAAGCAATAAAAAAGGAAAATAAAAGTTTTTTTTTGATGGAGTTGTGACTGAATTTCGACAAATGAGCTGTTAATCATTCTGTAATATTGACGTTACATTGCTGATATATAAGGTATGCTATACTTCGTTTATCGTAAAAAGGATTCCAGAAGGATACCTTGACTTTGAAAGAAGTAAAACAACCGTTGGAGGAGAAGATTCTGTGAAAAAGAAATTTGTAACTATCGCATTATTAGGAACGATGACATTTAGCTCCCTTATTTTACCAACTCAAGTCGCAGCTGAACAATACACTGATAAGATTGAAGAAGCTCAAAAAGAAGCTGAAAATACTCAATTATTGATCAATGAAAAAAATACTCAATTAAACCAAATTCAATCTCAAGTTTCTACAACTGAAAGTGAATTAAAAACTATTACAAATAATATCACCAATAATGAAGAAAAAACTGCTGCACTAGCCAAAGATATTGAAGCAGCTCAAAAAGAAATGCAAACATTAAAAGATGAAATCGAAGTGCTGGAAGCAAAAATAGCTGAACGAAATGAAAAGTTAAAAGAACAAGCACGAACAGTTCAAACTAGTGGATACAGTCAAAATTACATAGATTTTATCCTTGAATCAGAATCTTTAGCCGATATCATCGGAAGAATTGATGTAGTAACAGACTTAGTAGATGCAAATAAAAGTTTAGTTCAAGAACAAATTGCCGATCAAGAAGCTGTAGTAAAGAAAACTGAACAAACAGAACAAAAGATCAACCAACAAAATGCAATTGCTATGGAATTAGAGCAAACTCGTTCAGAAATGGATCAACAATTACTAGAAAAAGAAGTGTTGGTTGCTCAATTAGCTATGGAAAAGGCCACTACTGAAGAAGATATTTCTGCATTCCTTGCTCAAAAAGAAGCTGCTGAACAAGAAGTCGCTCAATTTACGAGCATTCAAGCAGAAGCAGAAGCTCAATTACAAAAAGAAGAAGAAGAGCGTCTTGCTGCTGAAGCTGAAGAAGCAGCGCAAATTGCAGCCGCTGAGCAAGAAGAAAGTACAGCTAGTTCTGAAGAGACTGTTCAAGAAGAGTCTGTTGCAGCGACTGTATCAGAAACAACTGAAGCCGTGAATACAGAATCAAATGCAAGTTCAACTACAGAAACTGCATCTCCATCTTCTCAAAATAACAATCAAGCAAGCCAAGCAGCAGCTCAAAAAGCTGAAGCTCAAGAAAAGGCACAAGCTGAAAGAGAACAGCAAGCTAAAGAACAAAGAGAGCGCGAAAAAGCACAACAAGCAGCTCAAAAAGCAAAAGAAGAAGCTGAGAAGGAAAAAGAACAAGAAAAAGCACCAGTGGTATCCAGCGGAAGTGTATTACAAGTTGCTGGCAGCCTAACTGGTCAAGGAATACCTTATCGCTGGGGTGGAAAGTCAACTAGTGGATTCGATTGTTCTGGATTTACGCAATATGTTTTTGCAAAAGCCGGAAAATCTATTCCAAGTAACTCAAGAGCTCAATATACTTCATCAACTAAAGTAACAAGCCCTCAACCAGGAGACTTAGTATTCTTTAGTAACAATGGCAGTCCAAGTGGAATCTTCCATGTAACTATTTATACAGGTAATGGAAGTATGGTTGGATCTCAATCAAGCACTGGTCCAGCTTATGTAAGCAACTTCAAATCTAATGTATATTGGGGTAATTTTACAGTATTCTATGGTAGATATTAAAATAGAGCTAAATAATATGTAAAAAAGAGACGTATAAAAAGAAGAGTTTAAAACTTCTTTTTATGCGTCTTTTCTAGCATTAAAGTAGCTATACAAATCTAAAATGCGTAAAATAGAATTATACAAGTTTTGAAATGATAAATGAGGTGATGTGAATGGGTGAAGCAGTATTGATCGTAAATCCTTCATCGGGTAATGAACAAGCTGAAAATTTAGCAGGTGCAGTTGAAAAAAAATTATCAGGGATCTATGATAAAGTAACCGTTAAGTTTACGGAAAAAGGCGGAGATGCTGCTTACTTTGCCAGAACAGCAGCTGAGGAAGGGATAGCAGCTGTTTTTGTAATGGGGGGAGATGGGACAGTAAATGAAGGCATAAATGGATTAGCAGAACAAGAATATAGGCCCGACTTTAGTTTTATTCCTTTAGGAACAGTAAATGATTTAGCCAGAGCATTAGGGATTCCTCTAGATCCTGAAGAAGCAATCGCTCGGTTGGATACTTTAGAGAGAAAACAGTTGGATATTGGTAAAATCAATGACCATTATTTTGCGAATGTTGTGGCTATTGGGTCTATTCCAAAAGCAGTACAAGGGGTCGATGTAGAACAAAAGACTAAACTAGGGCCTTTAGCTTATTTTTTAGAAGGAACAAAAGCTCTTAGTACTAATGAAGCTTACACTTTTGAATTGGATTTGGATGAAGAAAAAATTTTGCAAGAATCTATTCTGGTCTTAGTAGCTCTAACCAATTCAGTAGGAGGATTTGAGTCATTATTGCCTAATGCAAGTACAGATGATGGGTATTTGCATTTGTTGGCATTAAAAGGAAAAACAGTTATCGATAAGCTGAAAGTGATTCCAAAAATATTTACTGGTAAAGCAATTGAGGATGAAAAAGTTATTTACCGAAAATTTAAAACAGGAACGATCCAAATAAAGGAAACGAAAGAATTAGTAGCAAATGTCGATGGTGACGAAGGTGATTCTTTACCTCTGACATTGCAAGTATTGCCGCAGCATTTAACGGTATTGGTACCTAAATCTTCAAATAAGGCTACTGAAAAAAAATAAAACTAAGACCACCTATCAAGAAATAGCTTGATAGGTGGTCTTAGTTTTTATTTAAAACATTATTTTAGATAACGTTCGGTCAATTCCAAGAAAGTTTCCACATCTTGTTTCACTAAAGAAATACCTGCTTGCCAAAAGTCTGGTTTTGTTAAATCGACATTCAGGTGTTTTTGAGCTAATTCTTCAGTGGTCATACGGCCAGTATCTCTCAGTAAGCCGATGTATTTATCTTCAAAACCTGCTCCATCTTCTACAGAGCTGTTGTAAATACCTAAGCTGAACAGGTATCCAAAAGTGTATGGGAAGTTGTAGAAAGAAACATCTGAGATATAAAAGTGCAATTTACTGGCCCAGAAAGTAGGGTGATAATTGCTTAGAGCACCTTGATAAGCTTCTTTTTGAGCTTCTTTCATTAATTCTGAAATGCGTTCATCAGTTACGATACCTTGTTGTCTTTCTTCATAAAAATGAGATTCAAACAAGAAACGAGCATGGATGTTCAAGAACATGGCTAAAGCGTTTTGCATTTTGCTGTCTAATAATGTTATTTTATCTTCTTTTGTTTTAGCATCTTTGACCGTAGCATCTGAAACGACGAGTTCTGCAAATGTAGAAGCTGTTTCAGCAACATTCATGGCATATTGTTGGTTCATTGCCGGCAGATCTTTCATCACATCGCTATGGAAAGCATGGCCTAATTCATGAGCAAGGGTAGCTACTTCATTAGCAGATTCAGAATACGTCATAAAAATACGTGATTCTTTGCTTTCTGGAAGACTTGAACAATAACCGCCGGGAGCTTTTCCAGGACGATCTTCCACCTCAATCCATTGATTATCGAAGGCTTGTTGAGCAAAATCAGCCATTTTAGGACTAAATTTACGGAAGTTTTCTACTACGAAATCAGCACCTTCATCATAAGGATATTTTTTCGGTTTAGCATCTCCGACAATAACAGGAGCTTCGATATCTTGCCAAGCTAACTGATTTTTTCCTAATAATTGAGCTTTCCGATTTAAGTAGTCGACAAAAGGTTGTTTGTTATCGCTAATAGCTTTCCACATAGCGTCCAACGTCTCACGTTTCATACGGTTGTATTCCAACGGTTTCTTTAAAAAATCTGTAATACCGTGTGCTTTATAATTCGCTAAACGGAACCCAGACAAGTGATTCAACGTGTCAGAAAACAGAGCAGATTGTGAACTCCATGCTTTTTCCCAATTTTCAAAGAGCTGTTCACGAACGGCTGGATCTGGATCGCCGTACATTTTATTCTGTGCTTGTCCAGCTGACAAGTAAATAATTGTTCCATCTTTTTCCTTAAAAGGGATTTCTATTTGAGCTACTAGAGAATCATAGTGATTGCTCCAACCTTGAAAACCATCGATGGATAAATCATTGATCAACTTTTCTTCTTGTTCACTTAAGAGGTCTTTTCCCTCCGACCGTGTTTCACTCAAAACGAATTCAACAGGCTTAAAAGCAGGTAATTGAATCAATTGCGCCCAATCCGTATCAGAAATTTGTACAAATTTTTTCGTCAAGATAGTTTGAGCTGTTTGATAGCGACTTGTAACAGCGAAAATCTTTCCAAATAAAGCTCCCGCTTGTTTATTGTTGACGTCTTCTGAACGAAGAGCTTCAATAAAGGTATAAGTTTGTGAGATTCCATCCATTAAAGCATTCTGTACCTTCAATAATTTTTCTAAGGCCGTGTAGTTAGGGCTGTCTGCCTCTGGATTCCATTCTTTAGCAGAGTTGGTTAGTTCAGTTGCTTGTTTGTCTAATAAAGCTAATTTGTCTTGTAATGCAGCAGATTCGCTTCCTCCAGGGAAAATAGATTCTAAGTCCCAAGTTAAACTGTATTTCATAGTGAACAGTCCTTTCGATAAGTTAATGAGTATATTTTTCTGTCATTGCCATAAATGTATGAATATCATTTGCAATCAAATTGATTCCATGCTGCCAAAAGTCAGGCTGAGTCAAATCAACACTTAAATGTTTTTGAGCCAGATCCTCAGTAGTCATAGAACCCGTGTCTTGCAATAAGGAAATGTATTGTTCTTCAAACTCTGTTCCTTCATTTAAGGATTTGGCGTAGATTCCCATACTGAACAAGTAGCCAAATGTATAAGGGAAATTGTAGAAAGGTACTCCAGTATTGTAAAAATGCAGCTTGCTTGCCCAAAAAGCAGGGTGGTAGTCACTTAAACTATTTTCAAAAGCTTCTTTTTGAGCAGCTTCCATCAACTCGTTTAAGCGATCTTCAGTAACAATGCCTTCTTGGCGTTCTTTATAGAAATGAGTTTCAAAAAGGTAACGTGCTTGAATATTCATAAACATCGTAGCCGCACGTTGAATCTTGCTGTCTAATAAATTGATTTTTTCTTCTTCGCTTTGAGCTTCTTGAACGGTCGCATCTGCAACGATGAGTTCTGCGAAAGTAGAAGCCGTTTCTGCAACGTTCATAGCATAACCGCGATTCAAAGCTGGTAATTCACGCATCACACTGCTATGGAAAGCATGTCCTAGTTCATGAGCTAAAGTGGATACTTCGTTTGGAGACTCTGCATAAGTCATAAATATCCTTGATTCACCCGACTCAGGTAAATTGGCGCAATACCCGCCAGGACGTTTTCCACCTCGGTTTTCTGCTTCTATCCAACTGTGATCAAAAGCGTATTGAGCAAAATCAGCCATTTTTCCACTGAATTTCCGGAAATTTTCTACGATAAAGTCTGCCCCTTTATCGAAAGGATACCGTTGAGGTGCATAATCACCTAATAAAACGGGCGCTTCTACATCTGCCCATGAAAGCTGATTTTTGCCGAGCAAAGCAGCTTTGCGATTTAAGTAGTCTACGACAATGGATTTATTGGTATTGATCGTCTCCCACATAGTATCTAAAGTAGCTTTGCTCATACGGTTGTATTCCAATGGCCGTTTCATAAAGTCTGTTACGCCATGCGCTTTATAATTTGCTAAACGAAAACCGGCTAAATGATTTAGAGAATCAGAAAACAAAGGAGCTTTTTTGCTCCAGACTTTTTCCCACTCCGTAAATAGTTGCTGACGAACGGCTGTATCTGGGTCAGACTCCATTTTATTCTGAGCTTGCCCAGCGGAAAGCTGCGTGATACTACCGTCTTTTTCCGTAAAAGGAATGGAGATAGTGGCAACGATAGAGTTATAATGATCACCCCAGCCATTAAATCCATCCAAGGATAAACTATTGATCAAAGCTTCTTCCTCTTCACTTAATAATTCTTTCCCTTGAGTCCGATCTTCGTTTAAGACGAAAGCAACTTCATTAAACGGAGGTTGTGAAATCAGTTTTTCCCATTCACTATCTGGGATAGCCACTGTCTTTTTCGTTAAAACAGTCAGTACAGTAGAAAAAGAGCTGCGTATCTCAGTAATCTTTCCGTAAACAGCACCGGCTTGTTTATCGGTAACATCAGCAGACATTAGACCGCGAATAAAGGTACTGGACTCGCTCAAACCAAAAGAGAGTGCTTCCTGTAAGGTTAAAATATCTTTTAGCTCCGTGTATAATGGTTGATCATTCTTCCATTCCCAATCGGTTATTTTCTGAGAAAAATCTGTTAACTGCTGTTTCATGAGCTGGATTTTCTCTTGCAAATCGGCGGATGAACTTCCACCGGAAAAAACAGAGTCCATGTCCCAGTTAATATTATATTTCATCCATAACTTCCTTTCTAAATTTTAATCTTCCTCTCTTATTGTAGAATTAATTTATACAAAAATCTATGTATTTACGGTAAAATATATAATTGAAGTTTATTTTAACACGAAAATGAGGAGAGAATTATGAATACAACTATCAAAAGTACTATCTACTTGGGCATGGCCTTTTTAATGATGGGGGTACTTTTTTACAGTTCTTCCCAACCTTACGGCGATCAATCAGTCACTGGCCTATTGGACCAATTATTGGCAAATGAACCCTTAAAAGGTTTATTGAGTCATGTTCGTTTTACGTATGCAGGCAGCGAAGTGAGTATAGGTGCTAGCGGCTACAATGATTTTATTGAATTCTTTATCCGAAAAGCAGCTCATTTTGGTTCGTATTTTTTATTGGCCCTTTTTTGGTTTTTAGGATTAAAGGATCGAGTAAGCGGCATTTACTTGACGGCAATTCTTTCATGGATGCTGGCAGTTGGATATGCTTCTTTTGATGAGTTCCATCAAGGGTTGACACCTGATAGGACACCTTTGTTAGAAGATATATTTTTAGACAGCATTGGGGCGCTTACGGCAATCATTTTCGCTTTAATCTATTTTTTAGTGTGGAAAAAATCTTATAAATCAAAAAGAAAATTTAAACGAGCCTAAAGAATTGTAAAACCGTGATATGGCGGTGTGTCAAGCGAAAGTTAAAATGTCCTAAAACCAAGGCTCACATTAATGCAAGCTTTTACTTCGCAAAAGCTTGCATTAATGTGACCGAATTTGTTAAAATTAGTCCTAAGCTGTTTGTTCAGCTTC